>NZ_JBJDNB010000028.1:0-78510 GCF_044900445.1 Pseudomonas sp. NPDC089407 | reverse complement strand
GTACCGCACAAATCAGTAGGCTTGCACTGTACCTGTGAGAGCCCTGGGGCTGCTGTGCAGCCCATCGCAGGCCAGCTCCCACAGGGACCGCACAAATCAGGAGGCTTGCGCTGTACCTGTGGGAGCTGGCTTGCCGGCGATTGGGCCGCAACGCGGCCCCCTGCGATTCAATGGGCGAAAATCGACCCCCCTTCCTTGCCCACCATTTTCTCCGGCTTGATCAGGAACCGCGCCAGCGCCGGCAACAGCCACAACGCCCCGAACATGTTCCACAGCAACATGAAGGTCAGCATCAGCCCCATGTCCGCCTGGAACTTGATCGCCGAGAAAATCCAGGTGCACACGCCAATGGCCAGGCACAGCCCGGTGAACAGCACCGCCTTGCCGGTCGAGCGCAGGGTCTGGTAATACGCCTCCTGCAACGGCAGCCCAGCGCGCAGGAAGCTTTCCAGCCGGCTGTAGATGTAGATGCCATAGTCCACGCCAATACCCACGCCCAGCGCCACCACCGGCAAGGTCGCCACCTTCACACCAATGCCCATGTAGGCCATCAGCGCATTACCCAGCACCGACGTCAGCACCAGCGGCAGCACGATGCACAGGGTCGCGGCAAACGAGCGGAAGGTGATCAGGCACATCACCGCCACGCAGATGTACACCAGGATCAGGATGGTCAGCTCGGCCGACTTGATCACTTCGTTGGTGGCCGCCTCGATCCCGGCGTTACCCGCTGCCAGCAGGAACTGCAGGCCCTCCTTGTTGTGGCTGTCGGCAAACGCCTTGGCCACGGCGGTAACCCGCTCCAGGGTCTCGGCCTTGTGGTCGTTGAGGAACACCAGCACCGGCGCCAGCGAGCAATCGCCGTTGTACAGGCCGTCGGCACGGGCGATGGAGTTGTTGAGAATGTCCGGGTTGCGCGACAGGGTTTCCCATTTCAGGCTGCCCTCGTTCATGCCCTTGATCACCTGCTTGGACACCGTCACCAGGGAAATCGCCGACTGCACGCCCGGGGTGTTCTGCATGGTCCACATCAGCTCGTCGATCGGCGCCATGGTCGAGTGAATCGAGCACCGCTCCGACGGCGTCTTGACCATGATCACCAGCACGTCGGAGCTGGTCGAGTAGTTGCTAATGATGAAGTTGTTGTCCTGGTTGTAGCGCGAGTCAGGGCGCAGCTCTGGCGCGCCCTGGTCGAGGTCGCCGATCTTCAGGTTCTGGCTGTACCACAGCCCCCCGGCAAAGGCGAGCAGCGCCAGCACCACCGACACCGGCGCCACCTTGGCGCTGGCGAAGTTCGACAGCAGGCGCCAGAACGGGTGCTCGCGGGTCGCGTCCTTCTTGCTGCGCTCGATGGCTTTCTTGCTGATGCCCACGTAGGAGATGGCCACCGGCAGCAGGATCAGGTTGGTGAACACGATCACCGCCACACCGATGGAAGCGCCGATGGCCAGCTCGCGAATCACCCCGATGTCGATGATCAACAAGGTGATGAAGCCCACCGCATCGGCGAGGATGGCGATCATCCCCGGCAGGAACAGCTGGCGGAAGGTACGCCGCGCGGCAGTAAGCGCGTTGTCGGCATCACTTGACTGCAAGGCGATGCCGTTGATCTTCTGCACCCCGTGGGAAATGCCGATGGCGAAGATCAGGAACGGCACCAGCATCGAGTACGGGTCCAGGCCAAAGCCCACCGCATGCATCAGCCCCAGTTGCCAGACCACCGCCACCAAGGTGGTGATGAGCACGGCAATGGTGCTGCGGATGCACCAGGTGAACCAGTACAACAGCACCCAGGTGATCGCCAGGGCGACACCGAAGAACATCGCCACCATCACCAGGCCGTCGATCAGGTCGCCGACCTTCTTGGCGAAGCCGACGATGTGCACCTTCACGTTAGGGTTCTGCGCCTGGAACTTGTCACGGATCTTCTCTTCCAGCAGGTGCGAGAACTGCTGGTAGTCCAGTTTCACCTGTTTGCCGGGGTCTTGCGGGTCGGGGTAGCTCTCCAGCAGCGGAACATCGACGATGCTGGACTTGAAGTTGTTGCCCACCAGCCGGCCGACCTGGCCCGACTTGAGCACGTTGTCGCGCAGGGTATCGAGGCTGTCCTGCGAGCCGTTGTAGGTGTTGGGGATGACCTCGCCACCGGAAAAGCCCTCTTCGGTGACCTCGCTCCAGCGCACGCTGGGGCTCCACAGCGACTTCAACCCGGCACGGTCGACACCGGGGATGTAGAACACCTCGTCATGGATCTGGCGCAGGGTCTCCATGTAGTCCTTGTCGAAGATGTCACCGTTGACCGCCTCTACCGAAATGCGCACGGTGTTGCCGAGGTTGGCCAGGTCGTTGCGGTGCTCCATCATCTGTTCGATGAACGGATGCTGCAGCGGGATCATCTTCTCGAAGCTGGTAGACGGGCGAATCTGCGTGGCCTGCCAGAACAGGAAAATGCTGATCAACACGCACAGGGCGATGACCACGGGGCGGTTGTTGAAGATCAGGCGTTCGAGCAGCGTGGCCTTGTCCTGGTGCTGCGGGTGCATGCTGATGCTCTCCCTGCTGGTCATGGACGCACCTCCCCGGCAACCTGGTCGGCACCTTCGGCGCTGGCCAGGTGCACACCACCCTGCCCCACCAGCAGCAGGCCGCCGTTGGCCAGGCCACTGACGCCGGCCAGGGCAATGCGGTCGGCACGGTTGTGCACGCTGAAGGTCTGGCCGTCGTCGGTGCTACGCAGCACACTGCCGCCATTGCCGACCAGTACCAGGCTGCCATCTTCGACAAGCGTAGCGCCTGCCAAGCCGAATTCGAGGGTGCCACGCGCGGCCTTGAGCTCGATCGGCTGCCAGCTGTCACCGAAGTCGGCCGAGCGGAACAGGTTGCCGCGCAGGCCGTAGGCCAGCAGGGTATGAGGTTGGCGGGTGCCGATCACGCCAAACAGCGAGCCCTCATAGGGCCCTTGCACCCTGGTCCAGGTCTGGCCATTGTCGGCAGAGCGGAACATGCCGCCCTGCTCACCGACGATGAACAGGCCGGCATCGCGCACCCGGGCGATGCCGTTCAGGTGCAGCTGGTCGGGGTTATCCAGGCGCTCGGCCACGTCCTGCCAGTGCTGGCCACCGTCGGTGGTTTCCAGCAAGGCGCCGTAGGCCCCCACGGCAAAGCCGTGCTGGGCATCGAGGAAGGTGATATCGAGCAAGGGCGCTTCACGGGCCAGGTCTTCGAACTGCTTGCTCCAGGTAGCGCCGCCATCGTTGCTGCTGAGGATTTGCGCGTCATGGCCGACGGCCCAGCCGCGCTTGTCGTCGAGGAAAAACACCGCAGTGAGCAGTTGCCGGGTAGGCACCCGGGCCTGGGTCCAGGTACTGCCCTGGTCGTCGGAGAACAGGATATGGCCACGATCGCCGACCACCACCAGGCGCTTGCCGGCATGGGTGGCGCCGATCAGCAGGCTCTGGCTGGCCTTGGCCGATTCGGTGGAGTATTCGTCGGCGGCAGCGGCTTGCACGCTGTGAGCCCACATGCCAAGTGCCAGCGCCAGTACCGCTGCGGCTGCCAATGGCCAGGCGAGGCGCCTGTTCTGTTCCCTCATGACTGTCCCCCTGTTGTGTTCTTGTTTGGCGGGTCAATGCATTGCAGGCACTGCGAAAAGCCTGATCTAGAGGCCTGCAATAGCTTGAGGGGATCGTAGCGGGGATGTTTGCGGGAATACAACGGGCGGGGTGTTATGTTTTGTTGTCGGCTTTTAAAAAGCCGGGGCCGCTGTGCGGCCCTTCGCGACACAAGGCCGCTCCTACAGGGAATCGCGTAACCCTTGTAGGAGCGGCCTTGTGTCGCGATGGGCTGCAAAGCAGCCCCCTTGGCCCTCAAGCCAGGCTCTTGCTCACCACTTCATACACATCACTGGACAGCTCACCCGAAGCCAGAATCCGCTCCAGTTCGCCCTTCATCAGGCCCTGGCGCGCGCCGTCATACTTGCGCCAGCGGGTCAGCGGCGCCAGTTGACGCGAGGCAATCTGCGGGTTCAGCGCATTCAGCTCAATCACCAGGTCCGCCAGGAAGCGATACCCCGAACCATCCGCGGCATGGAAGTTGACCAGGTTCTGCCCGGCAAACGCACCAATCAACGCACGCACCTTGTTCGGGTTCTTCAGGGTGAACGCCGGGTGCTGCATCAGTGCCTTGACCCGCGCCAGCCCGCCCGGCAGCGCGCTGGCCGCCTGCACGCTGAACCATTGGTCCATGACCAGCGGGTTGTCCTTGAAGTGCTCGGCAAAGGCTTCCAGCGCTTTCGCGCGCTCGGCCTCGAACGGCGAGTTGACCAGCACCGCCAGCGCGGTCAGGCGCTCGGTCATGTTGTCACAGTGCTCGAACTGCTCCAGGGTCGCTGCCAGCACCTGCGGCTTGCCGCTCTGCATCAGGTACGACAGGGCAATGTTCTGCAGGCTGCGGCGGGCAAAGTGTTCGGCCGAGGCCATGTAGGCGGTGCTGCGCGACACCTCACGGTGGGCCTGGTAGCGCGCCCACAGGGCGTCGAACAGCTGCTCGGCGATCTGCTGACGGGCGAACTCGCGGGCAGCGTGGATGGCATCCACATCGGCCACCTGGCTGATCTCGGTGAGGTAGGCCTCCCCCGGCAGCGAGAGCATTTCGGCAACCATGGCCGGGTCCAGCGTTTCGTTGCCCAGCACCGTGCCCAGGGCAGTGATCAGGCGCTGGTCGAGCTTGAGTGCTTCGCCGCGCTGATGCTGGCCGATCAGTTCCTGCAGTACCTGTACCGACAGTTGCTGGCCCGCTTCCCAGCGGTTGAAGCCGTCACTGTCGTGCTGCATCAGGAACATCAACTGGTCGCGGTCATACGGGAAGCTCAGCTTCACCGGGGCGCTGAAGCCACGCAGCAACGACGGCAGCGGCTTGGCGACGATGCCCTGGAAGGTGAAGGTCTGCTCGGCCTCGGTCACCGACAACACGCGGCTGGTGCCTTGCTGGGTCGTTTCACCGGCCAGTAGCAGCGGCAGGTCGTTGCCGGCGGCATCCAGCAGGCCCAGCTCGACCGGGATCACGAACGGCAGTTTTTCGGCCTTGTCCGGTGTCTGCGGGCAGCTCTGGCGGAAGGTCAGGCTGTAGGTCTGCGCGGCAGCGTCGTAGGCCTCGCTCACGTCCAGGCGCGGGGTACCGGCCTGGCTGTACCAGCGCTTGAACTGGGTGAAGTCGACACCGTTGGCGTCTTCCATGGCCTTGATGAAGTCATCAGTGGTCACCGCCTGGCCATCGTGGCGTTCGAAGTACAGGTCGCTGCCCTTGCGGAAGCCCTCGGCGCCCAGCAGGGTACGGACCATGCGCACCACTTCGGCACCCTTTTCGTACACGGTCAGGGTGTAGAAGTTGGAGATTTCGATGAAGCTGTCGGGGCGAACCGGGTGGGCCATGGGGCCGGCGTCTTCGGCGAACTGGTGGGTACGCAGGTAGGCCACGTCCTCGATGCGCTTGACCGTGCGCGAGTTCATGTCGGCGCTGAACTCGGCATCGCGGAACACCGTGAAGCCTTCCTTCAGCGACAGCTGGAACCAGTCACGGCAGGTGACGCGGTTGCCCGACCAGTTGTGGAAGTACTCGTGGGCGACCACGCCTTCGACGCGCTGGTGCGCGGCGTCGGTAGCGGTTTCGGCACGGGCCAGCACGCAGCTGGAGTTGAAGATGTTCAGGCCCTTGTTTTCCATCGCGCCCATGTTGAAGTCGTTGACCGCGACGATCATGAAGATGTCCAGGTCGTACTCACGGCCGTAGACTTCTTCATCCCAGCGCATGGACTTCTTCAGGCTGACCATGGCGTGGTCGCACTTGTCGATGTTTTCGGGCTCGACGTAGATGCGCAGGGTCACATCGCGGCCGGACTGGCGGGTGAAGCTGTCCTCGACGCACCACAGGTCACCGGCCACCAGGGCGAACAGGTAGGCCGGCTTCATGAACGGGTCTTCCCAGGTCGCCCAGTGGCGGCCGTCTTCCGCCGGCCCGCTACCGATCGGGTTGCCGTTGCTCAACAGTACCGGGTAGCGATGCTGCTCGGCGATCACCGTGGTGGTGAAGGTGCTCATCACGTCCGGGCGGTCGAGGTAATAGGTGATCTTGCGGAAGCCCTCGGCCTCGCACTGGGTGCAGAACATCTTGCCGGACTTGTACAGGCCTTCCAGCGCTGTGTTGCTCTCCGGGTGGATTTTCACGCTGGTGTCGAGGGTGAAGCGCTCGGTTTTCGGCTGGACCGTCAGGCTGTCGGCACCCAGCTGGTAATCGCCCGCCTGCAGTTCCTGGTCGTCCAGCGAAGCGCGCAGCAGCTCCAGCTGCTGGCCGTCGAGTTCCAGTGGCGGCAGGCCGGCACCGCGTGCCGGGTTGCGGCGCATCACCAGTTGCGCGTGAACCAGGGTGTGGTCCTCGAACAGCTCGAAGGTCAGGTGCGTCTCGTCGATCAGGTACTCGGGCGCCTGGTAATCCTTCAGGTAGATCACTTGCGGTTGTTCGGTACGCATGTGCAGGTCCTTTTTACTGGAGCACGGCCAACTGGTAGGCCGTGTACTTGCGAATATTGATCACACCGGTGTCGAAGATCAGGTACTGGCCCTTGATGCCCAGCAGCGTGCCTTCCACCACCGGGGTTTTGTCGAGGTTGAAGCTGACGATCTTGGTCGGGTAAGCCTCGACCGGGTAGTTCATCTGTACCACTTCGGCGTCGGCCAGCGGCTGGATCGCCTGCAGGCCGAAACGCTGCTGCAGCGCTCGCAGGCCGTCAGCGCAGGCTTCGAAGATCTGCTCGCGAATGGCCTGCAGGTCGAGCACTTCGGCGTCGCCCTTGAGCAGCGCACGCCAGTTGGTGCGGTCCGGCACCCGGCTGCGCAGCACGTCTTCGACCAGGCCCGACTGTTGGCGGGTGGCCACGCGCATGATCGGCAAGGCCTGGCTGGCGCCCTGGTCGAGCCAGCGGGTGGGCAGCTGGGTGGCGCGGGTGATGCCGACCTTGATGCCCGACGAGTTGGCCAGGTAGACCACGTGGTCAGTCATGCAGAACTGTTCGCCCCACGACGGCTCACGGCAGGTGCCGGCGTCGTAGTGGCATTTTTCCGGGGCCATGATGCACACATCGCACTGGGCCAGCTTGGTCATGCACGGGTAGCAGTAACCCTGGCTGAAGCTGGTCTTGGTGCGCTTGCCGCAATGGCTGCAGTGAATGGCGCCGAGGTATTCCAGGCGCAGGCGCTGGCCAATCAGCGGGTTGACCGGCACCTGGGTGTCATCCAGGCGGAAGCTGTACTGCACCACCGGTGCCTGCAGGCTTACCGCCATCTTGCTCAACGAGCCACGAGCGAGTTCGATCAATGTACCGAGTCCGACTTGAACAGAATGTTGGCGATCGGCGCGGACTTCGACGCGCATTCCTGCGGGCCCATGTAACCGGTGCGCTGGTCTTCAGGCAGGTTTTTCATTTCCCAGGCGATCACTGCCTGCAGCGACAGCTCTTTCTGCTCGGCGGTGAGCTTGCGGCCATCCGACCATTTGCCGATTTCCACGGCCAGTTTCAGGCTCTCGTAGATTTCCGGGGTGATGTTTTCAATCATTTGCGCGAAAGTGGACATAGTGTCTCCTGATTCAAGCCGACAGTTTACGCCGGGCAAGCGCCCCACCCAAGAGCCCGGTCAGGCATCCGATGAGCAGCCCGCCGACATGGGCGGCATTGGCGATCTGGCCAAGGCCGAGGGTGCCGACCACGCCGGTCAGGCACACCACCAGCCAGATCAGCATCATCGCCAGCACGCCCTTGGGCAGGCTGAAGTAACGGTTGGGCGCCAGCCACTGGAACAGCCAGACATGCCCGAGCAGGCCATACAGCACGCCGGACAGGCCGCCGAACAGGCTCGGCCCACTGGTGTAGTGCTGGGCCAGGTTGGATACCAGGCTAAACAGCAGGGTCAGCCCCAGCAGCATCCACGGGCCCTGGCGCAGTTCGATGCGTTTGCCCAGCTCCCAGTACCACAGGCTGTTCATGGCCAGGTGCAGCACGCCGAAGTGCAGCAGCATCGGCGATACCAGGCGCCACCACTGGCCCTGGTCGAGGGTTTGCGCCAGCGGGGTGAAGTACAGGTAGTCGCCCTGCACGCGGAAGTCGAGGAAGGTGAACCAGCTGATGGTGGTGAAGTTGTCGCCCAGGTTGGTCAGGCCGGCGACGATGAAGCACAGCAGCAGGGTCAGGGTGGTGATTTTGCAGGCGCGGGCTTGTTCCGTCAGGGAGGGCCCTTTCGCGGGTAAATCGGACCGCCGCACCGCCGCTCCTACAGGTGCCTGCGTTGCCGGGATATCGGCGTTGCCTTCCGGGAAGCGCTGGTAGAGTTCGCGGACGTCTTCGGCGAGGGTGTCGGGGGCCCAGAGGACCTGGGCGTCGCCCTCCTCGCTGACCCGGTGCGGCACCTGCAGGCGCTGCAGCAAATGGACGAAGCCGCTGAGGTCGACCGACAGCGGCAGGCGCATCACTTCGATAATGTTCATTGGTTGGCCTGTGGGCGGTCGACGTCGACCCAGACGAACTTGTGCGGGTCGATGCGGGTTTCATCATCCAGCCGGTAGGCGGCCAGCTTGCCGTAAAGTACGGCACTGTAGTCCAGGCAGGCCAGGTTGGGGCGAATCGGCGCGGGGTGGCCGCTGCGCCAGTAGTGCCCGACAAACAGCAATGGCTCGTCCTCGGCGTAGCGCAACAAGGCGTTCTTCTGGCTGTGGCTCAGTGGCGCGCTGGCCACCTCTTCGGGTAAGGCATCGGGCTGGAACACGATGTCGCCGTAGGTTTGCGGGTCTTCTTCCCAGAACTTGGTGCGGAAGAAGGCGCGGGTCAGGCCGTCGCCACCGGTCAGGGTAAGGCCGTCGGGCAGGCGCATGTCGGTGCCGCGCAGCAGGCGGTTGCACACCGTGGCGGCGAAGCTGTTGCTGACTGCCGAGGCCTGGATGAAATGCTCGTCGATACGCCCGTCGGGGTATTGCTGGCGCAGCGGCTCGATCAGTTGCCGGTCCCAGCAGGCATGCACCAGCCGGAAGCGTCCGGCATCGACGAACAGTGGCAGCTCGTAGAACCAGTTGACGAAGTCGTGCCAGTCGCCAGGGTGCTGGGCGAACTGGGTCAGGGTTTCGTCGATCAGCCGGGCATGCCGCGGCGTATGTTCGCGCACGTAGGCCTTGCCGCTGCCGGGCAGCGCCGGGGTGACCCAGCCGAGCGCGTTGTACTCGTGGTTGCCCATGATGCAGAACCCCTGGCCGGCCTCGACCATATCGTGGACGATGTGCAGTGCCTCGCGGATGCGTGGCCCGCGGTCGACGATGTCGCCGAGGAACAGCGCCTGGCGCCGCGGGTGGCGCCACACGCCGGCCATGCGCTTGTAGCCGAGGGCGTCGAGCAGGCGTTCAAGGGTCAGCGCACAACCGTGCACATCACCGATGATGTCGAAACTGCGCGCCGGATCGAGCATCAGTCGTCCCTGCTCCCCAGGCGGCTGCCCCAACCCAGTTTGGTGCGGCAGACCTCGTAGTAATTGTGGTCCAGCGGGTGGATCAGGCGCAGTTTCTGCGGCTTCTTGCTGACCGTAATGGTATCGCCAGGGGCGCAGGTGAAGTGGTTCTGCCCGTCACAGGACACTTGCGGGTAGATCTGCAGGTCCTTGGACACCACGATCTTCAGCTCGCTGTTGCCGTCGACCACGATCGGCCGGCCCGACAGGGTGTGCGGGTACATCGGCACGATGACGATGGCGTCGAGCTTGGGGTGCATGATCGGGCCGCCGGCCGACAGCGCATAGGCTGTAGAGCCGGTAGGGGTGGCAACGATCAGGCCGTCGGCCTTCTGGCTGCAGACGAACTGGCCGTCGATGTAGATCTCGAACTCGATCATGCGCGTGGACTTGCCCGGGTGCAGCACCACATCGTTCAGCGCATCGCCCTGGCCAATGGCTTCGTGGTGGCGGCGCACCTCGGCCTGCAGCAGGAAGCGGTTTTCCACCAGGTAGTGGCCGTCGAGCACCTCGGCGACTTTCTCTTCCAGCTCGTCGGGGCGAATGTCGGTAAGAAAGCCCAGGTTGCCACGGTTGATGCCCAGCACCGGAATGTTGTGCCGCGCCAGGGCGCGGGCGGCGCCGAGCAGGCTGCCGTCGCCGCCGACCACGATGACCAGGTCGCAGACCTCGCCCAGCAGCTTGCGGGTGGAGGTTTGCAGGCCGTGCCCGGGCAGCACTTCGGCGATGGTGTCCTCGAGGATCACGTGCAGGTGGCGCTCGAGGAGGAATTTTTTCAGTCGGCGAATGGTGTCGAGCACCTGCGAGCTGCCAAGGCGACCGATGATACCGATATTGCGAAATTGCTCCATGGGGCTCCTGCGAGGCTCTGCGGCGGGTGACGATGTGCCGATTATGGGCGAAACCACCGGGCAGCGGCAAACCGGCTATGCTCGCAAGATGACGCCATTCGCCCAACTCCACGACCTGCCCCGGCAACTGCAGCGCCCCGCCGTGCGTGACCTGGCCTGGGCCCTGCTGTCGCCGCCGCTGCTCAGCGCCCCGCCCTGCCCCCAGCGCCACCCGCTGGCAGGTAGCCTGTGGGCGCGGCAACCGCAACACCTTGAGCAGTGGTTGCGGGGGCTGGATGACGACGACCAGCCGTTGCGCGAGTGGCTGGCAAAGCTCGGCAGCCGGCGCCTGGGGCATTACTACGAACGCCTGTGGCAATTCGCCTTGGGCCAGGCGCCGGGCGTTGAATTGCTGGCGGCCAACCTGGCCATTCGCGATGGCGGGCATACCTTGGGCGAGCTGGACGTGCTGCTGCGTGACGGCGACGGTGTGCACCACCTGGAACTGGCGATCAAACTGTACCTGGGCCCGCCAGGCGCCGGGCACGCCCCAGATGCCTGGCTGGGGCCGGGTTGCCATGACCGGCTGGGCAGCAAGCTGGCGCATCTGGCGGGGCACCAGTTGCCCATGTCGAAGGGGGCGCACAGTCGTGAGGCGTTGGCTCGGCTAGGGGTGGAACAGGTGCAGGCGCACATGTGGCTGGGAGGTTATCTGTTTTATCCGTGGCCTGGGCATGCCGAACCGCCGGAGGGTGCCGACCCGGGGCATTTGCGTGGGCGCTGGTTACGGCGGCAGGACTGGGTCATGGCTGAGGGTGAGCATTGGCAGCCGTTGCAGCGGCATGCCTGGCTGGCGCCGGCGCGGGTCGAGGCGAATGAGTGCTGGCCTGTAGAGCAGTTTGCGGCGTGGCTGCAGGTGCTGGAGCGGCAGGCGCCGGCGCAGCTGCTGGTGAGGTTGGAGCAGCAGGCTGATGGTGCCTGGCAGGAGGTGGAGCGGGTGTTTCTGGTGGCTGACAGTTGGCCTTTTTTACCCGAGGAATGATGCCGCCTGCCCCGGCCCTGTGGGAGCGGGCTTGTCCCGCGAAGAATCCATTGAGGTGGATGGCACCGGCTGCGCCGGTGTTCGCGGGACAAGCCCGCTCCCACAAGGCTAGTAACGGCAACACAATTTTCACAGACCCAGCGCAAAGATCTGTTCCCGGTAGCCATTAAAATGACACCTGAGCGCCAGCAAGAGCGCCATTCCGACCTGATGACGAGGACCGATCATGGTTTCAACCACCCCCACGCCCCATTACGCGCGCCTGTCCATCGCCCTGCACTGGCTGATGCTGGTGCTGCTGGCCGCTGTCTACGCCCTTATCGAGCTGCGTGGCCTGTTCCCCAAGGACAGCGCCGAACGCAACCTGATGAAAGACCTGCACTTCATGCTCGGGCTCAGTGTTTTCGTACTGGTCTGGTTGCGCCTGGCCGTGCGCCTGAGCCGCCCGACCCCGCCCATTGTGCCAAAGCCGCCAGCGTGGCAGACCGGCCTGGCGCACCTGGTGCACCTGGCGCTGTACCTGATGATGATCGGCCTGCCGCTGGCCGGCTGGCTGATCCTGAGCGCTGCCGACAAGCCCGTGCCGTTCTTCGGCCTGGAGTTGCCGCACCTGATCGGCCCGAACCCGGACCAGGCCAAGTTCATCAAGGGCTGGCATGAGCGCATCGGCAGCTGGGGCTACTGGCTGATCGGCCTGCATGCCGTAGCCGGCCTGTACCACCACTACATCAAGCGCGACAACACGCTGTTGCGCATGCTGCCCTACAAGTAACCGCGCCGGCCCTGCAGGCCACCGGTGTGCACGACAATCAGGCGGCTGCCGGGCGCGAACAGCCCCGCGGCCACCTGATCACGCAGGGCCAGCAGGGCCTTGCCGGTGTAAAGGGCTTCGAGCGGCACGCCCGTGCGCTGCTCGCAGTCGGCGATGAACGCCAGCAACGCATCATCGAACTTGCCGAAACCGCCACGGCAGGCGTCGTGTAGCTGGTAGCCGTGCGCACCAGCCAATGATGCTACCGCCTCCGGCACACCATGATCCCTGGGCACCGCCAAAGCGCCATGTACGGCATGCGCCCCTGCCTCGGCCAGCACCAGGCCGGCCAGGGTAGTCCCCGTTCCGCAGGCCAGCCACCAGGCATCGTAGCCCGCCCAGCCCAGCGCCGCGATTTGGGTGCGGGCCTGCTGCATGATCAACGCGCAGCCCTGCGCGCCGGCCAGCCCGCCGCCGCCTTCGGGGATGCAGTGCCAGCCGGGGTAGCGTGCCTGCCAAGGCTCCCAGAAACCGGGTTCGTTACGCGCGCGGTAGCCGCCATAACCGAGCCAGTGCAATTCCATGCCCAGCGCCTGCAGGTCATGCACGGTTGGCGTGTCCTGGGGGTGGCCGCGCAACAGGCCAGCGGTGGCGAAGCCGAAGCGCTTGCCGGCGGCGGCCAGGGCGTGCAAGTGGTTGGAATGGTTGCCGCCGAGGCTGATCAGGCCTGGGGCGTTGCTGTTGGCGGCATGCTGCAGGTGGTGGCGGAGCTTGAACCACTTGTTGCCGCTGATCAGGGGGTCGATCAGGTCCAGGCGCAGGATGGCGGCTTCAAGCTGTGCGGTTGCCAGCCAGGGCAGCTTCAGGCGCTGAAGCGGGGCTTGGGGGAGTTCGAATGAATGCATGAATCGCAGTCTACAGGGAAAACCTGGGGGCGCTTGTGGGAGCGGGCTTGCCCCGCGAACACCGGCAAAGCCGGTGCCAGACCCCGCGTCGCCTGCTTCGCGGGACAAGTCGGATCGCCGCACCGCCGCTCCCACAGCGGCCCCGGCGGTATCAGAGCTCGGCTGCCAATCGCGACCCCTGGTTGATCGCCCGCTTGGCATCCAGCTCCGCCGCCACATCGGCGCCACCAATCAAATGCACCGACTGCCCCGCCGCCACCAGCCCGTCCTGCAGCTCACGCAGCGGGTCCTGCCCCGCGCAGATCACCACGTTGTCTACCGCCAGCACCTGCGGCTCACCCTCGCCCACGCGAATGTGCAACCCGGCGTCGTCGATGCCCAGGTACTCGACACTGTTCAGCATCTGCACCCGCTTGTTTTTCAACCCGGTGCGGTGAATCCAGCCGGTGGTCTTGCCCAACCCATCACCCACCTTGGATTTCTTGCGCTGCAACAGGTAAACCTGACGCGCCGGGGCATGCGGCTCAGCCTTGATCCCCGCTACCCCACCGCGCGCTTCAAGCTCGGTGTCGATGCCCCACTCCTTCCAGAACGCCTCGCGGTCCTGGCTGGTGGCCACGCCTTCATGCACCAGGTACTCGGATACGTCAAAGCCGATACCACCTGCGCCAATCACCGCCACCGCCTTGCCCACCGGTTTGCGTTCAAGCAACACGTCCAGGTAACTGAGCACCTTGGCATGCTCGACACCAGGAATGGCCGGCGTGCGCGGGGCAATACCGGTAGCCAGGATGATTTCGTCGTAGCCGCCCTCCACCAGTGCCTGCACATTCACGCGGGTATTCAGGCGCAGGTCAACGCCGGTGCTTCGCACTTTGTTGCGGAAGTAACGCAAGGTTTCGAAGAACTCTTCCTTGCCCGGCACCCGCTTGGCGACATTGAACTGCCCGCCAATCTCGCTGGCAGCATCGAACAGTGTCACGCTATGGCCGCGCTCTGCAGCAACGGTGGCAGCAGCCAGGCCGGCCGGGCCGGCGCCGACCACGGCAACGCGTTTTACCGCGCGCACAGGCAGATAGTTGAGCTCGGTTTCATGACAGGCACGCGGGTTGACCAGGCAACTGGTCAGCTTGCCGCCAAAGGTGTGGTCCAGGCAGGCCTGGTTACAACCGATGCAGGTGTTGATTTCATCCGCGCGACCGGCCGCGGCCTTGTTGACGAAGTCCGGGTCGGCAAGAAACGGCCGGGCCATCGAGACCATGTCGGCATCGCCCTCGGCCAGCACCGCCTCGGCCACTTCCGGGGTGTTGATACGGTTGGTGGTGATCAGCGGAATGTTCACCACGCCACGCAACTTGGCAGTGACCTTGCTGAACGCCGCGCGCGGCACCTTGGTGGCAATCGTCGGGATGCGTGCCTCGTGCCAGCCGATGCCGGTGTTGATCAGCGTGGCGCCGGCCTGCTCGATGGCCTTGGCCAGCAGCTCGATTTCGTCCCAGCTGCTGCCCCCCTCGACCAGGTCGAGCATCGACAGGCGGAAGATGATGATGAAGTTCGGCCCCACCGCGCCACGTACCCGGCTGACGATTTCCACCGCCAGGCGCATGCGGTTCTCATAACTACCACCCCAGCGGTCGGTACGGTGGTTGGTGTGGGCGGCGAGGAACTGGTTGATGAAGTAGCCTTCCGACCCCATGATCTCGACGCCGTCGTAACCGGCGCGCTGGGCCAGTACCGCGCAATTGACGAAGTCGGCGATCTGCTTCTCGATGCCCGACTCGTCCAGTTCCTTGGGCTTGAATGGGTTGATCGGCGCCTGGATCGCGCTGGGTGCCACCTGCCGTGGGCTGTAGGCATAGCGCCCGGCATGCAGGATCTGCAGGCAGACCTTGCCACCCGCAGCGTGCACCGCTTCGGTAACGATCCGGTGCTTGTCGGCCTCTTCCTCGGTGCTGAGCTTGGCCGCGCCGGAATACACCCCACCTTCATCGTTCGGCGCAATGCCGCCTGTGACCATCAGGCCGACGCCGCCACGGGCGCGCTCGGCAAAGTAGGCGGCCATGCGCTCGAAACCGCCTGGGCGCTCTTCGAGGCCGGTGTGCATCGAGCCCATCAGGGTGCGGTTACGCAACGTGGTAAAGCCCAGGTCCAACGGGGCGAGCAGGTGCGGGTAACGGTCGGCGGCCATGGAAAGGTCCCCATTTGGCGTGATCACGGGATGCGGGCACCTCACCGGTCGGCGGGCTCCGTCATTTGTCTGCCTGCGACATTAAACAGCCGTTTGAATCGGCTCAATGATCGAAACTGACAAGTTATTGATCCTGACAAACAGCGGGACTACCCTAGGGAACCCTCGTTACCCAAGGCGCTGTCCTGCCTCATGCGAAAACTCCTGGCAAGCGCCTTGGCGCTGGTGATGATTGCCGCCCTTTGCGGCTACGGCTTCTGGACCCAGCAACGTCCGGAAGGCCACTACCTGTCCGACCTGCGTATCGAACTGGCACTGAACCATGGTGTGCCCGGCGAGCACGGCAACCTGCTCGGCGTCGAGCCGCTGCTGTACCCGGGCGACTACCAGAACCTGCAACGCCTGCACCGCAAGCTTGCCGCCTACCTGGAACAGGCCCGTGCCCAAGGGCTGGTGAGCCCGCGCACGGTGGTGGTGCTGCCGGAACACATCGGCACCTGGCTGTGGGCGCGCGGCGAAAAGAACGAGCTGTACCAGGTCACCCAGAGCCGCGAGGCCCAGCAATGGCTGGAGCTGAGCAACCCGCTGCGTTACGGCCTGGCCATGCTCGGTGCCGACAGCGACGACCGGCGTGCCGATGCGCACCTGCGCATGAAGGCCGAGCAGATGGCAGCAGACTACCAGCAGCTGTTCGGTGGCCTGGCCAAGGAATTTGGCGTCACCCTGGTGGCCGGTTCGATCGTGCTGCCCGCCCCGTATGTGAAACAAGGCGTGCTGCATGCCGGCCGTGGCCCGCTGTTCAACAGCAGCGTGGTGTTTGCCGGTGACGGCACGCTATTGGGCCAGCCGCAGCGCCAGCAGTACCCCGACAGCGAAATGCGCCGTTATGTCCACGACGGCCGCCAGTACCCGCTGCAGGTGGTGCAAACCCCAGCCGGGCGCCTGGGGGTGCTGGTGGGCAGTGACAGCTGGTACCCGGAAAACCACCAGCAACTGGCGCAGCAGTCGGTACAGTTGATCGCCAACCCGGTGTTCCTCAGCGGCAAGGGCAGTTGGCAAGCGCCGTGGCGCGGCAACCGCCATCAGCACGCCAGCGCCGGGCTGGCCTTGCAGCGTGGCGAGGTCAGTGAACAGACGGCCTGGCAACGTTTGACCGCTGCGGCCGGGGCCGGTGTCAGCAGCATGAGCGTGTTCGTGCGCGGGCAATTTTGGGAACAGGGCAGTGACGGCCAGGGCTTTGCCCATCAGGCCGGCGAGTTGCTAGTCGGCACGCCCAGCCCTGGTGCCCGCCTGCTGAACCTGTGGCTGTAGGCCCATGACCCGCCCTCGCGTGCGCCTGGGCGACCTGTCGGTTGGTTTTGTCCAGCCACTGATCGACGCCCTGCGTGAACGGGGACACGACCCCGAACCGTTGCTATGCCGCTATGGCCTGGATGCGCCCCGCCGGAGTGAGGCGGGCGCGCGCCTGTCGATCCCCCGCTACATGCACCTGGGCAACGCCGCCATCGAACTGAGCGGTGAGCCGGCGCTGGGCCTGCACATGGGCCGCCTGAGTCGCCTGGCACATGCCGGCCTGGCCGGGGTCACTGCGGCGCAGGCCCCCACCCTGGGCGAGGCAGCGCGCACGTTGCTGCGTTTCGAGCCACTGTATGCGGCTAACTACCGTGGCCACTCCAGCTTTCATGAAGATGCCCAGGGTGCCTGGTTGCGGTTCTATTCAATCAGTCCCTACAACGCCTTCAACCGCTTTGTAGTGGATTCACTGCTGGCCGGCTGGCTGGCCCAGTTGGCCGACCTTGCCGGCGTCCCCGTGCAGGCCGAGCGCCTGGACATCGAATTTGCCGCACCCGCCTACGCTGCGCAGTACCAGCCGCTGTGCAACACGCCGGTGCAGTTCGCCGCCGAAGGTAACCAGCTACGCCTGAGCCGCGCCACCTTGCAATTGGCCAACCCCAGGCATTGCCCGAGCACCTGGCAGCACCTGTTGCAGCTGTGCGAAACCGAGATGCTGCAACGTACACGGGTGCGCAGCCTGGGTGAGCGCATCACCCACCTGCTGGGCCCGCTGCTCAATGGCGGCCGGGAACCGGACCTGGAAGAAGTGGCACTGCACCTGCAACTGCCCACCTGGACCTTGCGCCGCAAACTGGCCGAGGAAGGCACGCGCTTTCGCGACCTGCTCAATGAAACACGGCGCGACCTGGCCGAGACCTACATCCGCGATACGGCGCTGGCGTTTGGCGAAATTGCCTACCTGTTGGGGTTTGCTTCGGCTGAGGCCTTCCAGCGCGCATTCAAGCGCTGGACGGGCCTGACGCCGGGGGAGTTCCGCCGCAGCCAGCGGCGGGTGGGTTAAAGCTCGGTAGCGTCGTCGGCCGGTTCCGGGGTGTCCAGTTCGTAAGCCTGGGTTTCGAGTAGTTCTTCCTGGTATTCGTCCATGCCCTGCGTCCTCTTTCTCATTTGTCTTCGTAGGTGTCGCCTTCAAGCTATGCAGGTGGCATGAAGGAATGATGACAAGCCTATGAGTGGTAAACGTAGCAAGGGTTCAGGACGTTATCACAGGGCATTTGTAACAACGGATGCGCCACAAAGCTCCTCCCCGGTTAATGCCAGTCAGTTAGGCGACAAGGGCTGACGGGTGTTTGCCTTGGCGGGATCGAATCGCACAGGGCACCCAGGAAGCGCGCGAGGCGCTGAAAAGAAGGCACCGAGTGCAAATGAGAAATAGTTGCAGATAAACACCCTTATCAATGCCCGCATTCAGCCGCCCGTGGCAAGGCCTTCAGGCAGCGTCAGCCCGGTGGCGATGGCACTGGCTACCAGCTTGGCCCGCTCGGCATCGAGCAGCGCATAAGCGGCTTGCAGCGTACTGATCTTCGCCTGGATTTCGGCCATCTTGCGGGTGACCATGATCGCGCCTTGCGCGCAATCGATGGTATTGCCCCTTTTGGCGGCAAGCATTTCGCCAATCTCGGCAAGGGTGAACCCGCCGCTCTGCGCACCCTGGATAAAGGCCAGATCGTGAACGGTCTGCTCGCTGTAGCTGCGGTAGTTGTTGGCTTGGCGCTGGGCGACGATAAGACCGAGTTGTTCGTAATAGCGCAATGTATGGCGGCCAATGCCACTGCGCCGCTCCAAGGCACCAATGTTCACGGCAGAAAGTCCTTGACTGTAGAGTGGGCTCTACACCCTAACCTGCGCCCAACATCCAGACAAGGGACCGGATATGCGCGTGGAATGCTTCGTTACGGGTGGCAGTGGCTTCGTCGGGCAACATTTACTGGCGCACCTTACTGCAACCGGGTACACCGCCCGGGTGCTCATGCGCCAGCCTGAACAAATCGGGCGCCTGCGCGAGCAGGTAGCCCGATTGGGCGGTCGCGCCGAGTTCGTCCACGCGGTAGCTGGCGATATCAGCCAGGAGGGGCTTGGGCTCGGCGAAGCCGACCGGCACTGCATCTCGGCCGCCGCCGTGGTGTTCCATCTGGCGGCGCAATTCACCTGGGGGCTGACCACGGAACGCGCCCGCGCCGTCAATGTGCAAGGGGCGCTGAGGGTTGCCAGCCTGGCGGCGGGGTACGGCATTCGCCTGCTGATGGTGGGCGGTTTCATGCTGCAAAACCTTGACCACCTGGCGCGCATCGGGGTTGATACCAAGCGCCCTGAAAACACCGACTGGCCTGCTGTCTATGGCCGCGTAGGCGGTTACGAAGGCAGCAAGCTGGAAGCGCATTTTGCGGTCATCCGCCATATGCAGGATGCGGGCGCTGCGTACTCCATCGTTCACCCTGCTACGGTATGCGGTCAGAGTGAAAGCGGGCACATCCTCGCAGGGCAACCGCTGGCAGTACTCATTCGCGATCTTGCTCTGGGCCGTTTCAAGGCCATTCCGGGCTCCGCCAGGCACTGGTTGCCTTTGGTCAGCGTCGACTACCTGGTGAAGATGATCACCTGCGTGGCGTTCGACCCTTCGATGGCAAACCAGCAGGTGCTGGCGCTCTACCCACACACGCCAAATTTGCAGGGCATGCTGGCGCAGATCGCAACCACCCTGGCGGTCAGGGCGCCACGCCGCCATGTACCGATAAATGTGCTGAAGTGGATATTGGCGATCCCGGGCCTGGCAGCGCGGTTGTCGATCAGCCCGGAGTCATTGAACTTCATTCAGACACAACGCTTCGACATGCGTATCGCCGAGCAACTGGAACGCAAGTATCAGTTCACTCATCCCGACATGGAACAGGCGTTGGCAAGGACCGTGCGTTATGTCATCGGTTATCTGGCCAATAACCCTGCACCTGCGCCCCGCCCTGTGGCCAACTGATTACGGCGCGCAATCGCCTGCAAGTCGTCACCCCGCCCGGAAGCGTCCAACTGGCCCGTTAACGCTGCTTGCGCATTACCACAGCGCAATATCGTAGGTCATGTAGATTCGGTTGCTGTCGCGACCTCGGGAAAAGTCAGCGCGGTACACGTAGTTGCGCAGCTTCACCCCCAGGCCCTTGGCCCATCCGGATTGCACCACGTAGGCAAGTTCCATGTCGCGCTCCCACTCGCTGAGCCCTGCGTCAGCAGAGCGGCCGTTATCGCCGCTCAAGTAGCGCGCCATGAACGTGAGCCCGGGGACACCCGCGGCGGCAAAGTTGTAGGCGTAGCTTGCCATCCAGGTTTTCTCTTCCTCCTCGATGAACTTGCCGATACCCACGTTGCTGAACGAATACACCGTGGCGCCGCTGATGTAGGGCAACCCGGCCTTGCCGTCGAGCACTTGGTAGCCGCCGCCGACCGTGTGCCCCGAGCGACTGTACGACAGTTGCCCGCTGAACATGTCGTTGTCGATCTCGCCCCCTTGGGCAGCGCCGCTGTCGCGGCTGTTGAAGTAGCGCAGGTCGGTAGTAAGCACACCGCCGGCCAATGGCAGGTCGTGTACCAAGCCGACATAATGCTGGCGATAGAAGTGTTCGAGTTGGCCGTGGAAATAGCTCAGGCGCAGTGGCTTGCTGAGCGCATAGTCGGCGCCGGCAAAATTGAAATCGCCAGACTGGCCACCGCTGTAGCCGTCCAGGTACAGGCCAGTGCTGTCAGAAGCGTCACGCTGCTTGAAGCGCTCCAGGTGGCCGGCAGTCAAGGTCAGGTTGGCTATGTCAGTGCTGGTCAGTTGTGTACCCTGGTAGGTTTGCGGCAACAGGCGCGCGTCGTTGTAGACCAGCACCGGGGTCTTCGGCAGCAGGGTGCCATGCTTGACCACGGTCTGCCCCAGTCGCGCCTTGGCCGTCACCCCGGCACTGGCGAACTCGTCCGCAGCACGGCCATCGTCGTGCACCGGCAGCAGGCCAGTACCGCTGCGGCCACGGCCCGAATCGAGCCGCACGCCGACCAGCCCCGACGCATCGAGCCCAAGCCCCAGCGCGCCTTGCGTAAAGCCTGACTGGTAGTCGAGCAGGAAACCCTGCGCCCATTCCACCCGCTCGCTCTTGGCAGTAGCGGCAGCGCGTGGGCTCATACCCTGTTCATCGCGAAAGTTTTCGTTGAAGTAGACGTTGCGCAGTTGCAGTTTGAGCTTGCCATCGTCGATGAAACCGGCGGCGCCGGCCACAGGCAGCCAGCCGCAGAGCAGGCCACAGGTGGCCCCACGGAATACAACTCGGGACATGATCGGTACTCAGTTGTTGTTATTGGATGAGGTGGGCGCCAGTTGACGCCCCAGGGCTGATCAGACGAAGAAGGACAAGGCACCCGTGGCCAGGGCCAGCGCAGTGATCACCAGCGATGTCAGCACCGCCCATTTCACCGTGGCTTTCTGGAAGTCGCCGATGTCGCGGTCGACCATACCCACCAGCAGCAAGGTCGAGGCTACCAGCGGGCTCATCAAGTGCACGGGCTGCCCCAGCACCGAAGCGCGGGCGATTTCAACCGGGTCGATGCCGTAGGCGGCCGCGGCGTTGGCCAGGATCGGCACCACGCCAAAGTAGTAGGCGTCGTTGGACAGCACGAAGGTCAGCGGCATGCTGGTCAGCGCCACCACCAGCGGGAACCAGTGGCTCCACGCCTCGGGAATCCAGTCGACCAGGGTCTGCGCCAGGGCGTCGACCATCTTGGTGCCCGAGAAGATCCCGGCGAAGATGCCAGCGGCAAATACCAGCAGTACCACGGTCATGGCATTGCCGGAATGGGCGAGAATGCGCTCCTTCTGCAGGTCCAGTTGCGGGTAGTTGATCATCAGCGCGGCGACAAAACCGGTCATGAACAGGATGGCGGCATGCATCAGCCCCAGCACCAGCGCAGTCATGACGGCAACCACCAAGACCAGGTTGACATAGGCCAGCCGCGGGCGCTTGTGTGGGTTGTCGCCAAGGATTTCCTTGATGTAGCAATTGCCGCCGCCAGACTCCAGGGCGATGTTGCCGATGCGTCGGCGCTCGGCGCGGCCCAGCAGGTAGGCGGTGAATACCACCCAGGCTGCGCCACCGATCACGGTCGGCAGCATCGGGATGAAGTACTCGGTGGCATCCAGTCCTAGCGCGGCAATGGCCCGGGTAGCCGGTCCGCCCCAAGGGCTCATGCCGCTCATGATGCTCAGCGACAACATCGATACCGTGGCCAGGATCATCGGGTTCATGCCAATGCGCTTGTACAACGGCAGCATGGCCGCGCAGGTAATCATGTAGGTGGTGGTGCCGTCACCGTCCAGCGCCACCAGCAACGACAACAGCGCAGTGCCGATGGCGATCTTGATCGGGTCGCCATTGACGCGTTTGAGAATCTTGCGAATCAGCGGGTCGAACAGACCGGCATCGATCATCAGGCCGAAGAACAGGATGGCGAACAGCAACAGGGCCGCTGAAGGCGCCACCATTTTCAGGCCATCGAGCATCATCTTGCCCAGTTCGGGGGCAAAGCCGCCGATCACGGCGAAGACAATGGGGACTACGGTGAGTGCAACAATTGGCGACAGGCGTTTACTCATGATCAGGTAGGTGAAGGTCACCACCATGATCAAGCCCAGGAGTGCGAGCATGGTTTTTTCTCTTGTTTTTATTCTGTTGCGGCCGCCAGCAAGGCAGACAGCCCCCTACCCCACTCGACACCGCCGGGATGTCGAGTGGAATTTTATGACAGCAACGCGTGGTGGAAGAGGCTTTTAGCCGTGATGCCGAGGCTCGGCAGACCAGTCGACCCGCACTGCGTCAGCCTCGTCTGCTGCGACCGGAGTGCCGTTCAGCCGACCCAGCAAGGTCTCCCGATCACAGGCATTCTCCGACAACGAGATGACCACGGTGGCTACAGCGTTGCTGGCCAGGCTGGTCAGGGCGCGCGCTTCGGACATGAAGCGGTCGATGCCGATCAGCAAGGCAAGCCCTGCCAACGGGATGTCGTGAATCACGGTCAGGGTCGAGGCCAACGCCACGAAGCCACTGCCGGTCACACCTGCAGCACCTTTGGACGACAGCAGCATGATCGCCAGCATGGTCACTGTCTGGCCGAGGGTCAGGTCGATGTTGCAAGCTTGCGCAATGAACACCGCCGCCAGCGACAGGTAGATGGCCGTACCGTCGAGGTTGAAGGAATAACCGGTGGGCAGCACCAACCCCACCACACCTTTCTTGCAGCCCAGCTTCTCCAGTTTTTCCAGCATGCGTGGCAGCACAGGCTCGGTGGACGATGTGCCGAGCACCACCAGGAACTCCTCGCGGAAATAACGCAGCAGTTTCCACAAGCTGAAGCCATGGGCACGGCAGATGCCGCCGAGCACCACCAGCACGAAGAACGCACAGGCGATGTACAACGTGCCGACCAGCTTGGCCAACGCGCCAAGCGACGTCACGCCGTACTGCCCAACGGTGAACGCCAGCGCACCGAAGGCGCCGACCGGCGCGAAGCGCATCAGGTAGCCGAAGATGCGAAACACCATGGTCGAGGCCGACTCGAGTACATCGAGTACCGGCTTGCCCTTCTCGCCCATCGACGACAGGGCAAAACCGCTGAGCACCGCGATGAACAGCACCGGCAGCACTTCCCCCTTGTTGAACGCACCGATGAAGGTGTCGGGGATGATGTGCATGAAGAAATCGACCACGCTGAGCTTCGCTGCAGATGCCGCGTACTGGCTTAGCCCGGCGGTGCTGAGGGTGGCCGGGTCGATGTTCATGCCAACCCCCGGACGGAACAGATACACCGCCGCCAGGCCGATCATCAGGCTGACGACGGTCAGCACCAGGAACAGCAGCAGGGTCTTGCTCATCAAGCGCCCCAGTGAGCGCTTGTCGGTCATGCCAGCGATGCCGGTGACGATGGTGCAGAACACCACCGGGGCGATCATCATCTTGATCAGCTTGATGAACGCGTCACCCAGCGGCTTGAGCGCAACGGCCTGTTGCGCCCAGAAGTGGCCGACCACCACGCCCAGCAGGACGGCGCAGAGGATCTGGAAGTACAGCGATTTGGCGAGTCTCATGAGGCATCACCCATTGTTGAAATTGTGCGGATGCGCTTGTTGCGAATATAAAGCTCTCTCTATGCCTGGCCTATCCCGCCAACCTGCGGAATGTAGGGGCATAGACGAAGCCGGAGAACAGCCGTCGGGCGGTTCGCACCACCGAGGCCTGGAGGGTCTTGCCATCGGCACCGCTGCGCGACAGGGCAACATCGATACCGCCGCTTGGGTGCTCCAGGCGCACCTCGGTCAATTGCGCGGCGCCCTCGCCCAGCAGCTCAGCGATGACCGTATCCGGGCTGACGCAGGCAGTCGCCAGCCCTATCGCGCCGGTGATGGCCAAGGCGCGGTGACAGGTGTGCGGCATGAAGTAGCGAACCTGCAAGGTGCCGTCGTAGCGGGGCTTGGATACCAGCACCGGTTTGGGAATGACCATACCGCTGACATCACCCAGCCCCATGGCCTTGCCGGCCTTCAGGCGTAACGCCTCGAGGCGCTTGAGCAGTGCACCGTTGGCGTCGAGTTCGGCCGGGGTCTGCGAGCCACTGACGCCGAGCTGGCTGGCTTCGACCACCATCATTGGCATGGCCATGTCGATACAGGTGACCGCTACACCGTCAATCACATCCCTGGCCTGGCCAGTCGGGAACAGTTTGCCGGTCTTGCTGCCAACTGCATCGAGGAAGGTCAGGTGCACCGGGGCGGCAGTGCCCGGTACACCATCAATCGCCGTACGGCCTTCATAACGCACGATGCCACCGGGCGTTTCAACCAGCGAGTTGACGAACGTTCCGGTGTTGAGGTTGCGAATACGCACCAGAGTCTTGCCTTCCTGGCCTTTGACCAGCCCTTGCTCGATGGCGAACGGGCCAACCGCGCACAGCATGTTGCCGCAGTTAGGCGCGGTGTCGACCCGGCGCTGGGCAACCATGACCTGGACGAACAGGTAGTCGACATCGGCGTCGGCATGCAGCGAAGGGCTGACAATCGCTACCTTGCTGGTCTGCGGGCTACCGCCACCAATACCGTCGATTTCCAGTTCATGCCCGGAACCCATCAGGTTGATCAGCAATTCGTCGCGTTCGACCACATTGGCAGGCAAATCCCATGCATGGAAAAAGGGCCCTTTGGAGGTACCACCGCGCATGAGTACGCAAGGAATTCGTTGCATGTTTTCGCACTCTTGTTGATCAATGGACATCATTGATGTTGTGGACACAAGATTGACAGGGCCGAATAAATCAATCCAATGCAAATATCGTAGGTATTATTCCACTATAAGCATCAATAAAATCCCCAGGCCAAAGGGCACTCCAAGATGGAATACGAGCTACAAGACATTCGATCTTTCGTGAAAATCGCCGAACTTGGCAGCTTCCACGAAGCTGCAGAAGCGCTGCACTTGTCGCAACCCGCCCTCAGCCGGCGGATCAAGAAGCTTGAAGAAGGGTTGGGCACTTCCCTGCTGGAGCGCACCACGCGTCGTGTCAGCCTGACCAGTGTCGGGCGTGATTTCCTGCCCAAGGCCAGGCGCCTGCTGGATGACTTCGAGGACTCGATCCTGAGCATTCGCGAGCTGGCCGAGCGGCAGACCGGTCAAGTCACGCTCGCGTGCATCCCGACTGCAGCGTTCTATTTCCTGCCGTCGGTGATTCGCGACTACAACGAGCAATACCCGAAAATCCGTATTCGCCTGCTTGACCTCAGCGCCAACGATGGCCTCGAAGCCGTGCTGCGCGGTGAAGCCGATTTCGGTATCAACATGATGAGTGGCCAGCACCCGGACATCGAGTTCGTTTCCCTGGTCCAGGAGCATTTCGTGCTGGCCTGTCGCCGCGACCACAAGCTGGCCAAGCGTGACACGGTCACCTGGACAGAACTGACCGACTACCGGCTGATCGGCGTGGGCCGCCTGAGCGGCAACCGCATGCTGCTGGACCATGCCTTGTCCGGCCTCAACCTGCGGCCCAAGTGGTTCTATGAGGTTCAGCACCTGTCGACTTCGCTGGGCATGGTCGAGGCCGGGCTGGGCGTGTCGGCCATGCCCAGCCTGGCCATGCCCAACGCCGACCACCCGACGCTGGTCAGCGTGCCGCTGATCGAACCCCAGGTCACCCGCACCTTGGGCCTGGTCTACCGCCGAGGGGCCTCGCTGTCGCCAGCGGCGGAAAAATTCGTATCGATCCTGCTGGAGAAGTGGCCCAACCGTTGAACGGTATGCCTTGCTTCTGCCAGGGCGTACGCTGGGCAACAGCACGGCATCACTATCACCACTGCATACCCCTGTCGGAAACTGACCGTCTCATGCCTGTTAGCGAAAGCGCATCGATCATCTGGGCGGTAGCCGCCCTGGCCACCTGCGGCGTCATCCTGCGGCCGTGGCGGGTACCGGAATACGTCTGGGCAATGGCAGGCGCGTTGCTGCTCGTCTGCCTTGGCCAGATAACGCCACGCAGCGCATTGGCCGCAGTCGCCGAAGGCAGCGACGTCTACCTGTTTCTGATCGGCATGATGGTGCTGGCTGAACTCGCCCGCCAGGAAGGGTTGTTCGACTGGCTGGCACGCTATGCGGTCCAGCATGCCCGGGGCTCGGGGCAACGGCTGTTTGACCTGGTGTTCCTGGTGGGCACGCTGGTCACGGTATTCCTCTCCAACGATGCCACCGCCGTGGTGCTGACGCCGGCGGTGTATGCCGCCTGCAAGGCCGCCAGGGCCGAGCCGTTGCCCTACCTGTTCATCTGCGCCTTCATCGCCAATGCCGCCAGCTTCGTGCTGCCCATATCCAACCCGGCCAACCTGGTGGTGTTCGGCAGCCATATGCCGCCCCTGCTGGATTGGCTGAGGCAGTTCAGCCTACCCTCGCTGGCGGCAATCGGCTTGACCTACCTGGTGCTGCGCCTGACCCAGCGCCGGCAGATCTGCCAGCCGCTTGCGCTGAGCGTAGACAGCCGGCCACTGAGCGCCGGCGCCCGCCTGTGCGCTGTGGGCATCGTTTTAACCGCTGGCTTGCTGCTGGGCGCTTCGGCCATGGACCGGGCGCTGGGCCTGCCGACGTTCTGTGCCGGCGTAGCGACCACCGCATTGATCCACCTGCGCCAGCGACGCAGCCCAATGCGGGTGCTGCGCCATGTGGCCTGGGGCGTGCTGCCTCTGGTAGGCGGTTTGTTCATACTGGTCGAAGCCGTCGGCCAGACCGGCGTGCTCATGCGTCTCGCCCAGGCGCTGGCCGCCCTGTCGGCACAGGCGCCGATCAGCGCCAGCTGGGTGGGCGGCGTGGGCGTGGCGATCGCCAGCAACTTGATGAACAATCTGCCGACCGGGCTGATTGCCGGCTCCATGGGTTCGCTGGTGGCGCTGCCGCAGCAGACGACCGCGGCATTGCTGATCGGCGTCGATTTAGGGCCGAACCTGTCGATTACCGGGTCGCTGGCTACCCTGTTGTGGCTGGTGGCGATTCGCCGGGAGGGTGAACATGTCAGTGCATGGCGCTTCCTTTGCCTCGGCATGCGGGTAATGCCACCGGCACTGGCGGCAGCCCTGCTGGCATTGTGGGTATGAACGCGGAGAAAAAGAATGGTTGATACGTACCCCAAAGTGAACGGGCATTCGTCAGCGCCAGTTACCCTGCAACCCATTGGCTTGTACGAGGCCTTCCTGTTCTGGCTGAAATTAGGCTTCATCAGCTTTGGCGGACCCGCCGGGCAGATTTCGATCATGCACCAGGAACTGGTTGAGCGTCGGCGCTGGATCAGCGAAAAACGGTTTCTGCACGCACTCAACTACTGCATGTTGCTGCCTGGTCCCGAGGCTCAGCAGCTTGCCACCTACATCGGCTGGCTGATGCACCGCTCCTGGGGCGGCGTGATTGCCGGCGCCTTGTTTGTGCTGCCATCGCTGTTCATCCTGATCGGTCTGTCCTGGGTCTATCTGGCCTTTGGCGCGGTACCGGTCGTCGCGGGGATCTTTTACGGCATCAAGCCGGCGGTCACGGCCATCGTTGTCCACGCTGCCCATCGCATTGGCTCACGGGCCCTGAAGAACGGCTGGCTGTGGGCCCTCGCCGGCGCTTCATTCGTTGCCATCTTCGCCCTCAACGCGCCGTTTCCGCTGATCGTGCTGGTGGCCGCTGGTATCGGCTACGTGGGCGGGCGGGTCGCCCCGGGCACGTTTACGATCGGCGGCGCTCACGGCGCGGCAAAGAACAGCTACGGCCCTGCACTGATCGATGACGACACCCCTCCCCCTGCGCATGCGCGCTTCAGTGGGTGGCATCTACTACGCCTGCTGCTGATCGCGGCCGGGCTCTGGGCCTTGCCCATGGGGTTGCTGACGGTTTCGTTTGGCTGGGATGGAACGCTGACGCAGATGGGCTGGTTCTTCACCAAGGCCGCACTGATGACGTTTGGCGGTGCATACGCTGTGCTGCCGTATGTCTACCAGGGCGCTGTCGGGCATTACGGGTGGCTGACGCCAGCCCAGATGATCGATGGCCTCGCCTTGGGGGAGACCACGCCAGGGCCATTGATCATGGTGGTAGCGTTCGTCAGCTTCGTCGGCGGCTATGTACATCCGATGTTCGGTGCGCAACACCCATTTCTTGCCGGCGCAGTCGCGGCAAGCCTCGTCACCTGGTTCACCTTCTTGCCTTCGTTCATCTTCATCCTTGCCGGTGGGCCGCTGGTGGAGACGACCCACAACGAGATGAAGTTCACTGCGCCACTGACTGCCATCACCGCCGCAGTGGTCGGGGTGATCCTCAACCTCGCCGTCTTCTTCGGCTACCACGTGCTTTGGCCAACGGGCTTCAGCGGGGCGTTCGACTGGCCTGGGGCACTGATCGCAGTGGCAGCTGCAATTGCTTTGTTCCGCTTCAGGAAAGGCGTCATCCCGGTGTTGTTTGCCTGCGCGCTGGCTGGCCTGGCCATATTCATGCTACGTGCCTGACGGCGCCGTCAGGGCGGAAAATGGCAAGGTGTTCTCCGTGCCTTATGCAGCGCCTGGTAGATCGAGCGCCGCCCGCGCGGCGCTTCGCGGCACAAGGCCGCTCCCACATCTGTTTCGGGCCAGTTACTCCTGCCATCTGCGCACTCGCACCCTGGGTGCATGGCTGGAAACTGATGATGAGCAGCGTCACTGCCGGTGTCGAAGGGAACATACAGGGCGGCCAGAGGTTATCTCACAGGAGTAATTGGCCCGAAACAAATGTGGGAGCCTGGTAGATCGAGCGCCGCCCGCGCGGCGCTTCGCGGCACAAGGCCGCTCCCACATTTGTTTCGGGCCAGTTACTCCTGCCATCTGCGCACTCGCACCCTGGGTGCATGGCTGGAAACTGATGATGAGCAGCGTCACTGCAGGTGTCGAAGGGAACATACAGGGCGGCCAGAGGTTATCTCACAGGAGTAATTGGCCCGAAACAAATGTGGGAGCGGCCTTGTGCCGCGAAGCGCCGCGCGGGCGGCGCTCGATCTGACAGGCAACCAAATCCCAAGGCAAGCACCTGTCAGCCTTTACCGCTTACCTGACTGGTTTCAAATTTCCACTGCACCGCTGATCAACCCATCAAGCACGCCTGCCACATCGCCATCCTGCAACCGCAACAACCGGATCGGCACGCCCCGCAGCTCCGCCGGGGTATCAACCAGGCCCTCACCTGTCACGGCCAACGGGCAGGCGACTTCCATCTGCAGTGCGCGCAGGGTTTTCAGCAGTTGCGGTTTCACCGGTAGCTGCAGCGCAATCACCAACGCCGCGGGCTGAATCGCGGCGCACAACAGCGCCAGTTCGTCCAGCGGCTGCCCGACGCCGAGCACATCGATGCGGTGCCGGTCGCTACAGAGCGCCAGGCCGATTGCCAGCAATTCCAGTTCCGCCACGCCGTCGACGCCGGCAAGCAGTACCCGCGGGACGTCGGGCTGGTTCATCTGCAGGCGCAACAGCAAGCGGGCGCGCAGAAAACTGTCCAGGAACAACCACTGGCTGTGCGCGCCAAACGCGGTTGTACCCTGCAGGCTGCGCCATACCGGCATCAATACCTCGCGCCACACGGTGGCCTTGGGTAACACCGTGAGCAGCTGCCCGTGTAGGCCCTCCAGCGCCGGCATGTCAAAGGCGCGCGTGGCGCGCAGCACTGCCGCGCGCCACTGCGCCAAGGCATCGCCCTGCTGCGCAGGCACTTCATGCTGACTGGCGAGCATTTCGCCAACCTTGCTGATCGGCAGGCCGTTGGTCGTCCAGCCCAGGATGTCGCGGATAAGTTGCACGTCCGCGGCGGTGTACAGGCGGTGGCCACCTTCGGTACGGTGCGGGCGGATCAAGCCGTGGCGCCGCTCCCAGGCACGCAGGGTGACCGGATTGATGCCAGTCAGGCTGACAACGTCGCGCATGGGAAGCAGATCGGGTGGGGTAGGCTCAGTCATTGCATGGATCATCCGAGAAGTGGCCCATTCTAAACCCATACACCCCTTCTGCGGCGAGCCTCGCTGGGTCATCATGCAGCTAAGCCGGACAATGCCCTTCGCACAGGGTTACACGCCGGCACATCACCGACTGCAACCTTCCGGGTGGGCCCACATGATCAATGCAAAACTGCTGCAACTGATGGTCGAGCACTCCAATGACGGCATCGTCGTCGCCGAGCAGGAGGGCAGCGACAGCATCCTCATCTACGCCAACCCCGCCTTTGAGCGCCTGACCGGCTACAGTGATGACGACATTCTTTACCGCGACTGCCGCTTTCTTCAGGGCACTGACCATGCTCAACCGGGCGTGGCCGCCATTCGCGAGGCGATCCGCCAGGGCCAGCCTTGCCGCCAGGTGCTGCGCAACTACCGCAAGGACGGCAGCCCGTTCTGGAACCAGTTATCGATCACCCCGGTGTACAACGAGGCTGACGAGCTCACCTATTACATCGGCATCCAGCACGATGTCACCGCGCAGGTCGAAGCCGAGGCCCGGGTACTTGAACTGGAAGCGGAAGTGGCGCGCTTGCGTGAGCAACTGGCGAAACATCGAGGCTGAATTAAAACTGTACAAGATTATTGTGCTTGTACAATTTTGAGCCTAGGATTCTGGTATATCTGTACAACAAGCCCAGCTTGTACAAGTCTGCCAGGAGCCCTCAATGTCAGCCTTTCTGCAGCAATTCGCCGAGCGCTTCGCGCGCCTTGAGGCGGACCACCTCGACGGCTTGCGAAACCTGTACAGCGACGACATCGTCTTCCGCGATCCTTTGCACCAGATTCACGGGCTGCCAGCCCTGCAGGCCTACTTCGCCCAGTTGTACGCCAATGTGCAGGATATCCACTACACGTTCAGCGGCGCCGACGAAGTGCAACCGGGCCAGGGCTACCTGCGCTGGACCTTGCAGTTCCGCCACCCACGCCTGGCGGCGGGCCGGCAGATCGACCTGCAAGGCTGCAGCCACCTGCAATGGCGTGACCGGGTGTACCGGCACCAGGACTACTTCGACGCCGGTGCGTTGCTTTATGAGCACATCCCGCTCATGGGCGGCGCCATTCGCTGGCTCAAAGGCCGCCTGGCGTGAGCCGCTGCTGGCTGACCGGTGCCAGCAGCGGCATCGGCGCTGCCTTGGCACAATGCCTGCTCGAACAGGGCCACCAGGTTGCCCTGGGTGGGCGCAACGCCGAGCGCCTGCTGCCACTGACCGAGCGCTATGCCGGGCAGGCGCTGCTGGCCGTTGGTGACCTCGACGACCCGGCACAGGTGGCCCGGATCGCGGCGCACATCGAGCAGGCGTGGGGCGCGGTGGACCTGGTGATTCTTAATGCCGGTACCTGTGAGTACCTGGAACCCGGCCGCTTTGATCCGGCCTTGGTCGAACGGGTGCTGCGCACCAATGTTATCGCCCTGGGCTACTGCCTGGCAGCCGCCCTGCCCCTGCTGCGCCGCGGCCGGCAAGCACATCTGGTGGTGGTGGGCAGTTCAGTGAGCTGGCTGGCCTTGCCCCGTGCTGGTGCGTATGGCGCGTCCAAGGCGGCAGTGCGCTACCTGGTCGAGTCGCTGCGCATCGACCTGGACCGCGAGGGCATCGCCACCACCCTGGTCAGCCCCGGCTTCGTCGACACACCCCTGACCCGCCGCAACGATTTCCCCATGCCGCAACTGTGGACGGCCCAGCGTGCCGCCGCCTACATCGCCAGGCGCCTGCCCGGGCGCCCGCTGGAAATAAACTTCCCCGGCCTTTTCATCTTCGCCTTGCGCCTTCTCGGGGCCTTGCCGGTGCGCTTGCGCCTGGCCCTGGGAAAACGCCTGGCACGCCACGAACAGGACTGATCTCCATGCGTATCGCCATTATCGGCAGCGGCATCGCCGGCCTGACTTGTGCCCACCTGCTGTCACGGCAGCACACCGTGACGGTGTTCGAAGCCGAGCAGTGGGTCGGCGGCCACACCCACACGGTCGATGTGAACTGGCGTGGCCAGGCGTACGCCATCGACACTGGCTTCATCGTGTTCAATGACTGGACCTACCCCAACTTCATTCGCCTGCTGGGCCAGCTAGGGGTAGCCTCGCGGCCGACCGAAATGAGCTTCTCGGTGCACGACCCACTCAGCGGCCTGGAATACAACGGGCACAGCCTGAATACGCTGTTTGCCCAACGGCGCAACCTGCTGTCGCCCAGGTTCTGGGGTATGCTCGGTGACATCATGCGCTTCAACCGCCAGGCCCTCGGCGACCTTGCGGCACAACGTATCGACCCGGACACCACGCTGGGCAGCTACCTCGAACGCCAGGGTTACGGGCAGCGCTTCGTCGCCCATTACATCGTGCCGATGGGCTCGGCGATCTGGTCGATGTCACGTCGCGACATGCTCGCCTTTCCGCTGCGATTCTTCGTCACGTTCTGCCGCAACCATGGCCTGCTGTCGGTCAACGATCGCCCCCAGTGGCGGGTAGTGGAAGGCGGTTCGCGCAGCTACGTCGAGCCGCTTTGCCGGCCATTCGCCAAAAACATCCGCCTGGGCTGCAAAGTGCAACGGGTGGACCGTGATGAAGCGGGCGTGAGTGTGCTCAGCAACGCCGGCAACGAGCGCTTCGACAAGGTGGTGTTCGCCTGCCACAGCGACCAGGCGCTGGCCTTGCTCGCAGCCCCCAGCCCGCGCGAGCAGGCAGTGCTCGGCGCAATTGGCTACGCCGACAACGACGTGGTGCTGCACACCGATACCCGCCTGCTACCACGTCGCAAGCGCGCCTGGGCCAGTTGGAACTACCGCCTTGACGCCAGCGCCCAGGCGCCGGCAGCGGTCACCTACAACATGAATATCCTGCAGGGCCTGCAAGCGCCGGCAACGTTTTGCGTCAGCTTGAACCAGACCGCCCTGATCGACCCGTCGCAGATCCTTGCACGCTTTCGCTACGCTCACCCCCAATACAGCGTGGCTGGCGCTGCGGCGCAACTGCAACAGCCCCAGCTGCAGGGTCACGCTCACAGCTATTTCTGCGGTGCCTACTGGGGCAATGGCTTCCATGAAGACGGTGTGGTCAGCGCCCTACAGGTCGCCAGCCACTTTGGTGAGCAACTGTGAAAAGCGCCCTGTGCCTGGGCTGGCTCAGCCATCGGCGGCTGACGCCGCGGCCTCACGCGTTTCGCTACCAGGTGGGCATGTTCGAACTGGATCTGGATGAGCAAGGCCAGTGGCTGGGCTTGTCTCGCTGGCTGGGGCGCTGGCGCCTGGCGCCGCTGTGCTGGCGAGAGACCGACTACCTGCCAGCCCTGACCGGCCAAGGCATGCCCTTGGCCCAGGCCGCAAGGACCCTCGTCGCCCGGGCCACAGGCCACAGCCCCGACGGGCCGGTGCGCCTGCTGACGCAGTTGCGCTGCTGGGGCCTGTCGTTCAACCCGGTGAGCTTCTACTTTTGCCACGATGCCAACGGGCAACTGGTGGCGATCCTGCTGGAAGTACGCAACACGCCCTGGCGCGAGCGCTTCCACTATGTGCTGCCGGTGCAGGGTGACCCGACGTCGCCGTTACGCATGGCCAAGGCCTTCCATGTTTCGCCCTTCATGCCTATCAACATGGACTACCGCCTGAGGTTCAACGTTGAGGCGACACACCTGCGCATCCACATGCAGAACTGGCAGGGCAGGCAGAAAGTGTTCGAGGCCGACCTGGCCCTGCGTCGCCAGCCGCTCGATCGCCGCGGGTTGCATGGCTACATCCTGGCCTTCCCGTGGATGAGCCTGCGCACGGTCGTGGCTATCTATTGGCAAGCCCTGCGTCTGCTGCTGAAGCGAACCCCCATCCACGACCACTGCAAAGGCCAGGGCGACCTGGCCCTTGGCCAACCCTGCGAGGAACCCGAACATGTCCAACCCGACCCTGAGCGTTAGCAAATTCGCCGGCCTGGCGCCATGGCTCGGTGCGCTGGCACGCGGCGCCGTGCTGGCCCAGCTGGGCAAGTTGCGCCATGGCCACCTGCGCCTGCTTAGCCATGGGCAGCAATGGAGCTTTGGCGATGCCGCCAGCCCGCTGCAGGCCGAGGTGGAGGTGCTTGATGACGCGGCGTGGGGGCTGATTGCCGGCAATGGCTCGATCGGCGCCGGCGAGGCCTACATCCACGGTTACTGGCGCAGCCCGGACCTGGCCCTGGTGACCCGCCTGTTCGTTGCCAACCTCGAGGTGCTCGATGCCCTCGAAGGCGGCCTGGCGCGGCTCGGGCGCCCGGCCCTGCGCCTGCTGCACCGGCTCAACCGCAACAGCCGGCGCGGCGCCCGGCGCAATATCCTGGCCCATTACGACTTGGGCAACACCCTGTTCGAGCAGTTGCTCGACCCCACCATGATGTATTCGGCTGCCCAGTTCGAGCACCCTGGGCAAGCGCTGGAGCACGCGCAGTTGCACAAGCTTACGCGTATCTGCCAGAAGCTCGAACTGAGCCCCGACGACCACTTGCTGGAGATCGGCTGCGGCTGGGGCAGCCTGGCCATTCATGCAGCCACCCATTATGGTTGCCGAGTCACCACCACCACGCTGTCCGAAGCGCAGTACAGCCACACCTGGCAACGGGTAAAGGCCTTGGGGCTGGAGCAGCGGGTGACGGTGCTGCGCGACGATTATCGCGACCTGCGCGGGTGCTATGACAAGCTGGTGTCGATCGAAATGATCGAAGCGGTGGGCCATCAGTACCTGCCGGACTACTTTCGACAATGTGCCACACTGCTCAAGCCCGACGGGCTGATGCTGCTGCAGGCGATCACCATCCGCGACCAGCGCTACGCCCAGGCGCGCCGCTCGGTGGATTTCATCCAGCGCTATATTTTCCCTGGCGGCGCGCTGCCCTCTCTTAGCGTGATGCTTGAGGTCGCCAGCCGCCATACCGCGCTGAACCTGGTGCACCTGGAAGACTTCGGGGTGGATTACGCACGCACCCTGGGCCACTGGCGCGACAACCTGCGCCAGGCACGGCCTGTGCTGGCTGACTTGGGTTATGACGATACGTTCCAGCGGCTGTGGGAGTTCTACCTGTGTTACTGCCAAGGAGGCTTCGAGGAGCGCGCCATTGGCGTGGCCCAGCTCATGTGGGCCGCTCCCCAAGCCCGGCGTGCACCGTTGCCGGCGGCCTGATGCGCCCTGGCCCGTGGCGGCTGCTCAACGCGCTGTGGCTACAAGCCGGCTGGTGGCTTTGCGTGCTCGGCGCCCAGCGGCCGTTATTGCTATGGCTGGTGCCGGTCGGCCTCGCCGCGCACCTGTACCTGTGTTCGTCCCCTCGGGCAGAAGCCCGCGCGCTGTGCCGGGTGGCGCTGGCCGGCTGGCTGCTGGACAGCCTGCTGGGGGCCATCGGCGTATTCGACTTTACCGCCTGGCCCCTGCCGTTGTGGCTTGCACTGCTGTGGCTGGTACTGGCCTGCGGCTTGCGCCACAGCCTCGCCTGGGCTGGCCAACCGTTCTGGCTGGGGGCCGCGCTGGGGGCGTTATCCGGCCCGCTGGCCTACCTGGGGGGCGCCCGGCTGGCGGAAGTTACCCTGCCCTTGGGCCAACTGCAGACAGGGCTGCTATTGCTGCCGGTCTGGGGCCTGGCCTTGCCGCTGCTGGTGCGCCTTGCCGCCCGACCGTGAGCGGCAAGGGCTGACAGGTGCTAGCCTTTAGAGGTTGGTTGCCTGTGAGAACGAGCGCCGCCCGCGCGGCGCTTCGCGGCACAAGGCCGCTCCCACATCTGTTTCGGGCCAATTAATCCTGTGCCTTCGCGCGCACCCAGGTGCATGGCTGGAGTTTGTTGAGAGCAGCGGCGCTGCCGATATCGAATGGAAAAAACAAGGCGGCCAGCGATGACTTCACAGGAGTGATTGGCCCGAAACAAACTGTGGGAGCGGCGGTGCGGCGATCCGACTTGCCCCGCGAAGCGCCGCGCGGGCGGCGCTCGATTTCACAGGCGCTGAAAATGTGATGACAAACCCCTGTCAGCCCTCACCCAATCCCCCGCCCTGCCCCCGATACCAACACTCCCTCCACCTGTAAGACATTTCCCCCACGCCCTCCAAGTGATGGCCGGCATCGAAGCAGGGTCGCGTCATGGCTGCCAGGTGTTCGCCAGCACATTTGCAGCGCCTGTGAAATCGAGCGCCGCCCGCGCGGCGCTTCGCGGCACAAGGCCGCTCCCACATCTGTTTCGGGCCAATTAATCCTGTACCTTCGCGCGCACCCAGGTGCATGGCTGGAGTTTGTTGAGAGCAGCGGCGCTGCCGATATCGAATGGAACAAACAAGGCGGCCAGCGATGACTTCACAGGAGTGATTGGCCCGAAACAAACTGTGGGAGCGGCGGTGCGGCGATCCGACTTGTCCCGCGAAGCGCCGCGCGGGCGGCGCTCGATTTCACAGGCGCTGAAAATGTGATGACATACCCCTGTCAGCCCTCACCCAATCCAGGCGCGGCGCGGCTACCACTGGCTAGCCAGGCTGACGGGCAGGCGCAACGGCGCGACCGGCCCTTCCCGCTGCCCGCACATCTCGTCATGCACCACTTGCTGGACGAGCACGCACGGCACGACGGGCAACTCGCCCAGCAAGTCGCGCAGTTCGGTGGTGGAGCGCAGGCGCAGGGGCTGGCCGTGGGCGTCGCTCAGGGTAATCGGGCCATTGGCGGTAAGCGCGCGCAGGAGGTAGAAACCACCCTCCAGCGACAGCAGTTCCAGTTCGTCGACATGGCCGTTGGCGATGTGTTCGCCGAACGCACTCAGTTGCATGACATACCCTCCGACAGGGGGCGGAAGAACAAGGTTATCTGGCCGATCTCCACGCCGAGCTTGCGCATGCTCGAGCGGTTGATCAGGGTGTCGTCGTCCATCAGGTACATCCAGTCGTCCAGGTCCACCTGCCAGTGCTGCCCATCGACCGGCAAGTCCAACCGGTAGCGCCAGCGCAGGGCGTTACCAGCCACTTCGCCACGGGCTTCACCGATCACATCGCCCGCGCTGCCGCGCCAACGGCCAGGGCCGTCCGGTACCAAGGTCCAGACCCTTTGCTGGCGTTCGCCATCGCTGTAGACGAAGCGCTCGTCCAGGATCAGCCGCTGGCCTTCGCGGTGGCTGGTAATGCACACATGAAAGCGCCGGGCCACTTCCCCCGAGCGCTTCTGGAAAATGCCCCACGCCTGAACCGGGCGCGAGAAGAACGCTGCCAGGTCAAGTTTCGGTTGCTCTTGGGCGTAATGCTCGACGCCCACGTTTCCACAGCTACCCAGCAGCAGGCAGGTTACCAGCAGTAATGCTTTGTTCATGGTCGTGGCCCTCCGTCACCTGCCTGACCCAGCAGATGCAACCGTAATTGCGGGTCGCGCGCCCGCGGGTCCAGCCAGATGGCGAAAAACGCTTCGGCAAAAGCAGCATCGCGTACCTCTGCGCTCAACGTGCCGTCCACATAAAAGCGGCACCCGCCCCCAGGCAGATACAAGCCGGCGATCCGCATGCCGGGGCGCACATCGGTAAAGGCCGTTTGCATGATCTGCGCCCAGCTGGCCAGTTGCGCCGGAGTCACAGCGCCATCCCCAAGGCGCCGCATTTCCTGCAAGCTGGCCTGCACCAGGCTGTCACGGGTCAGCGCACGGTGATAAAGCAGTTCGAGGGCAAATGGCCGCGCCCAATCCTGGCGGTGCCCGTCGGTCCACAGGCGGGCGGTGTAGAGCCGAAAACCCCACCATGTAAAGTCGCCACTGCCCTGTTGCTGCGCCGAGGGCAGCGCTGCGCGCCAATCGCCAGCCAGCAATGGCGCTGCGAGCATGACCGCACATAAGGCAGCCCATCGAAGCCTACGCATCATGTCATCGGACCTTGCTTCAAATTACTATACAAGGATAGCCCTTTGTACAGATATTTACAGATATCTGTACAACTTTTAGGCGAGCTGACACGGCGCGCCCCGGAAGATCAGGCGCGCGCCGAGCTGGACATGAAGCATGGGTGAGTGGTCGGCCTGCACCGGCCAATGCATCAAAGAGAGGGCGACGCGGCCTCGGCGGGCTGGGCATCCTGCTGCACCTGGATCGGTGCAGCCTCGGCCGGTGGCGCTACAGGTTGGGACCCCTGTGTGTCATTCACCACCGGCGCCGCCGCTGCTTCACTGGCCGGGGCAACGGCCGCGGCTTCTGGCGCAGCCGAAGGCGCTGGAGCAGGCGCCGGTGCCACCGGGTTCGCCGCCGCCTGCTCTGGCAGCCCAAGGTCAACCGCCGGTTTTTCCTGCTTGGGCGCCTCGACCTTGGCCTCGCTCACCTTCTTCGGCTTGGGCAGGTAGCTTTCCACCAAGGCAAAGTAACGGTCATAGAACTGCGCCGCCGTCACCGTCTCGCTGGCCACCTTGACCATCGAGTCGTCACTGGAGCCGATCGGCATCGACACCGAGCCCAGCACGCCCACGCCCAGGCTGGCGGAGGTGTTGGACTTCTTCAGTGCGTAACGGTCTTGCAAGGCGTTAGCGAACATGGTCGAGCGCTGCTCGTCGCTCACGTCCGGCGCACAAGTGACGTTGAAGCTGATCTGCAGGTGATTCTCGCTGTTCTGCTGGAAGCTCTTGTTGCCCACCACCTGGTTGGCGCCGCTGTTGGTAATGATGTAGCCCTGGCTGAGCAAGGCGCGCCGGGCAGCCTCGCAGGAGCCGGCGTCGCTTACCGGGAAGCTGCGCGAAAAGGTGCCCGAGTCATCGAAGTTCTCGTGCTCGTAGACGGCCGCTTTTTTCGAGGAACAACCGCTCACGCCCGCCAGCACCAGGGCCAGCCCGAGCGCACCAAAGACGGAAGATCTGGTCATTGCGAATTCCGGGTATGTCGAGAAGGTGCCTATTGTGCAACACAGCGGGCAGGCACAGGAACCACTGGTCGGTGAAGAACCTGTCAGGTAGGTGTAAATCTGGGTTAAGACAGGCAATTGCCAGGCGCCAGAACGAAAAAAGCGACCCGAAGGTCGCTTTGACGTTGCTTCAAGGCGTTCATGGGGCCTTGAGGCTAAGATGGCGCAGCGGACGGGACTCGAACCCGCGACCCCCGGCGTGACAGGCCGGTATTCTAACCGACTGAACTACCGCTGCGTATCATTCAGGCTTGCGCCCGATTGAAACCTGGGTCTACCCTTCCGGCGCGATGGCCTCAGGGCAGGCACAAAAAAAGCGATAACGTGATCGCTTCTCTTGTGTTTGCTTCAAGGTGTTCTAGGGACCTTGAAACGAAGATGGCGCAGCGGACGGGACTCGAACCCGCGACCCCCGGCGTGACAGGCCGGTATTCTAACCGACTGAACTACCGCTGCGTATCGTTCAGGCTTGCGCCCGATTGAAACTGGGATCAGCCCAAGGTGTTTGCCTTGTGGCTTCAGACCGGTGCCAGGCACCCATCTGTTACTTGAAAATGGCGCAGCGGACGGGACTCGAACCCGCGACCCCCGGCGTGACAGGCCGGTATTCTAACCGACTGAACTACCGCTGCGCAGTGCGTTCCTCTCTGGCTTTTGGCTTCTTTCGAAACCTGGAGCGGCAGGAACATCTCAGGAAGTGGTGGGTGATGACGGGATCGAACCGCCGACCCTCTGCTTGTAAGGCAGATGCTCTCCCGGCTGAGCTAATCACCCTCGCGATGTTGCTTGTTGCGTTTGCTTCGCTGAGGCCGCGAAATTTACGCAGGTGGCGAAGCTAAGTCAATAGCCCCATTGAATTTTTTTTCAAAGCAGCTGCAAGCTGTAAGCTTCAAGCTGCAAGCAAAAGCGTGGTGTCGCCTGATAAATTTCTGAACCCTGCACATGACGAAGGGACCTTGCGGTCCCCTCTTGTAGCTTGCAGCTTAAAGCTTGCCGCTCAGGTGTAGATCATCTTGCGGCTCATGCCGCCATCGACCACAAACTCCTGACCGGTCACGAACGCCGCCTGGCGCGACAACAGCCACGCCACCATGGCCGCCACATCCTCCACCGTCCCTACCCTGCCCGTCGGGTGCTGGGCATGGTCGGCATCGGTCAATGGTTCGGCACGGCGCTGCGCGGGGTCGCGGGCATCGATCCAGCCCGGGCTTACCGCATTGACGCGGATCTCCGGGCCCAGGCTCATGGCCAGGGCATGGGTCAACGCCACCAGGCCACCCTTGCTCGCGGCGTAGGCCTCGGTATCCGGTTCGGATTGCCGCGCCCGGGTCGAGGTCAGGTTGACGATCGCGCCGTTGTGCGCACGCAGGTACGGCGCACAATGCTTGGCCAACAACATCGGGCCGTTGAGGTTCACCGCCAGTACCCGGTTCCATTGCGCCAGGCTCAGGCTTTCCAGTGTCTGGTTGTGCGGGTTGGCGATGGCGGCATTGCACACCAGGGCATCCAGCCGGCCAAACTGCCCGAGCACCTCAGACACCCCGGCACTGACCTGGGCCTCGTCGGCAACGTCCATGGTGATGAACCACGCGTTGTCACCCAGGGCCTTGGCCACCTTGGCGCCACGCGGGCGGTCAAGGTCGCTGAGCACCACTTGCCAGCCCTCGCAGATCAGCCAGGCGGCAATGCCCAGGCCGATGCCGCGCGCGGCACCGGTTACCAGGGCAACCCGGCCATTGTGGCCCGGGGTACTGCCGCCAATCTGCATCACAGTGCGGCCAACCCACGCGCCAGGTCGGCTTGCAGGTCAGCCACGTCTTCCAGGCCCACGGCTACGCGGATCAGGCTGTCGCGGATACCTGCAGCTTCCCGCTCCTGCGGCGACAGGCGGCCGTGGGAGGTGGTAGCCGGGTGGGCGATGGTGGTCTTGCTGTCACCCAGGTTGGTGGTGATGGAAATCACCCGGGTGGCATCGATGAAGCGCCAGGCGCCCTCTTTGCCGCCCTTGACCTCGAAGCTGACCACCGCACCAAAGCCACTCATCTGGCGCTTGGCCAGTTCGTGCTGCGGGTGGCTCGGCAGGCCGGCGTAATGCACCTTCTCGATACCGTCCTGCTGCTCCAGCCACTCGGCCAGGGCCTGGGCGCTTTCGCAGTGCGCACGCATGCGCAGGCGCAGGGTTTCCAGGCCCTTGGTGAAGATCCAGGCGTTGAAGGGGCTGAGGGTGGGGCCTGCAGTACGCAGGAAGCCCACCACTTCTTTCATCTGCTCGGCACGGCCGGCAACCACGCCGCCCATGCAACGGCCCTGGCCATCGATGAACTTGGTGGCCGAGTGGAACACGATGTCGGCGCCCAGCTTCAGCGGCTGCTGCAACGCCGGGGTGCTGAAGCAGTTGTCCACCACCAGCATCGCGCCATGGGCATGGGCGATTTCGCTGAGGGCGGTGATATCGACCAGTTCGGCCAGCGGGTTGGATGGCGATTCGACGATCAGCAGCTTGGTGTTGGCCTTGATGGCCTTTTCCCAGCCAGCAAGGTCGACCAGTGGCACGTAGTCCACCTGTACGCCAAAGCGCTTGAAGTACTTCTCGAACAGGCTGATGGTCGAGCCGAACACGCTCTGCGACACCAGCACATGGTCACCGGCGCTGCACAGCGACATGACCACGGCAAGAATCGCCGCCATGCCGGTGGAGGTACCCACGGCCTGCTCGGCACCTTCCATCGCCGCCAGGCGTTCCTCGAAGGCACGCACCGACGGGTTGGTGTAACGCGAATAGACGTTGCCCGGTGTTTCACCGGCAAAGCGCGCAGCGGCATCGGCCGCCGTGCGGAACACATAGCTGGAGGTCAGGAACAGCGCTTCGCTGTGCTCACCCTCTGGTGTACGGTTTTGACCGGCGCGCACCGCCAGGGTGTCGAAACCGACACCCTCGAGGTCGCTGTCCAGTCGCCCGGCATCCCATTGATCCGTCATGCCGTCGCTCCCTGAATCAGTTGTTGTAGAGGTCGATGATCGCGCTGACAGCCTGGTTCTTGACCTTGGCCAGGTCATTACGGGCCTGCTCGATACGCTCGAGGTAGGCCTCGTCGATGTCGCCGGTGACGTACTCACCGTTGAACACCGCGCAATCGAAGTGATCGATCTTGATCTTGCCACCACCAACCGACTCGATCAGGTCCGGCAGGTCCTGATAGATCAGCCAGTCGGCGCCGATCAACTCGGCTACCTGTTCGGTGGTACGGTTGTGGGCGATCAGTTCGTGAACACTCGGCATGTCGATGCCGTAGACGTTGGGGTAGCGTACAGCCGGGGCTGCGGAGCAGAAGTAGACGTTCTTGGCGCCGGCTTCGCGGGCCATCTGAATGATCTGCTTGCAGGTGGTGCCGCGCACGATCGAGTCGTCCACCAGCATCACGTTCTTGCCACGGAACTCCAGTTCGATGGCATTGAGCTTCTGGCGCACCGATTTCTTGCGCGCGGCCTGGCCGGGCATGATGAAGGTACGGCCAATGTAACGGTTTTTGACAAAGCCTTCGCGGAACTTCACGCCCAGGCGGTTGGCCAGTTCCAGCGCGGCGGTGCGGCTGGTATCCGGGATCGGGATGACCACGTCGATATCATGCTCAGGGCGCTCGCGCATGATCTTGTCGGCGAGTTTTTCACCCATGCGCAGACGGGCCTTGTACACCGAGATACCGTCAATGATCGAGTCCGGGCGGGCCAGGTAGACGTGCTCGAAGATGCACGGCTGCAGGTTCGGCGCTTCGGCGCACTGTTTGGTGATCAGCTGGCCTTCTTCGGTGATGTACACCGCTTCGCCCGGCGCCAGGTCGCGGATCAGGGTAAAGCCGAGGACGTCCAGGGCCACGCTTTCCGAGGCGATCATGTATTCCACGCCTTCGTCGGTGTGACGCTGGCCGAACACCACCGGGCGGATGCCGTGGGGGTCGCGGAAGCCGACGATGCCGTAGCCGGTGATCATGGCCACCACCGCATAACCGCCAACGCAGCGGCTGTGCACGTGGGATACGGCGGCGAACACGTCTTCTTCGGTCGGCTGCAGCTTGCCGCGTACCGCCAGCTCATGGGCGAACACGTTCAGCAGCACTTCCGAGTCGGAATTGGTGTTGACGTGACGCAGGTCGGACTCGTAGATCTCCTTGGCCAGCTGCTCGACGTTGGTCAGGTTGCCGTTGTGCGCCAGGGTGATGCCATAGGGCGAGTTGACGTAGAACGGCTGGGCCTCGGCCGAGGTCGAGCTGCCCGCAGTCGGGTAGCGCACGTGACCGATACCCATGTGGCCTACCAGGCGCTGCATGTGGCGCTGCTGGAACACGTCGCGCACCAGGCCATTATCCTTGCGCAGGAACAACCGGCCGTCATGGCTGGTCACGATACCGGCAGCGTCCTGGCCGCGGTGCTGGAGGACCGTAAGCGCGTCATACAGCGCCTGATTGACGTTCGACTTACCGACGATACCGACGATGCCACACATGCGACGCAACCCCTACTTTGACGAAACTTGAGTGAATAGCGCTCAGGGCTTTGCCGGCCCGAGCAACTGTTCCTTGAACGGCAGATCAGCCGGAGCGCTGATCAGCCCACCGGGCGACCACTGGCCGGTGAAACCCAGGATCAGGTTTTTCGACCAGTCGGCGACCAGGAGAAATTGTGGTATCAGGCGTGATTCCTGCCACCAGGTGTCTTGTTGAACCGGCCCCAGGCTGATCAGGCCGATGGCCACCACTACCAGCAAGGCCCCGCGCGCGGCGCCGAAGGCCATGCCCAGGAAACGATCGGTACCGGACAGCCCGGTCACGCGGATCAGCTCGCCGACAAGGAAGTTGACCATGGCCCCCACCAGCAAGGTGGCGACGAAAAGAATGGCGCAGCCGGCGATGACGCGCATCGATGGCGTCTGGATATAGCTTTCAAGATACACCGAGAGCGAACCGCCGAACATCCAGGCAACCGCACCGGCAATGATCCAGATGAGCAAGGACAAGGCTTCCTTGACGAAGCCGCGCTTGAGACTGATCAGTGTGGAGACGGCGATGATCGCGATGATCGCCCAATCAACCAGGGTAAATGCCACGGTGCTGCCTGCAGACGTTTGAGGCGGCGCATTTTACCAGAGCGGCGAGCTGGGAGTAAGCGGAATGTCAGTTGGATTGGCGACAGGCCCTTCGCGGGTAAACCCGCTCCCACAGGGACCGCGTTACTGCATGGGAGACGCCAACATATGTAGGAGCGGCCTTGTGTCGCGATCGGCCGCGCAGCGGCCCCAGCAATTCCGGCTGTGGCCGAGATCGTGGGGCCGCTTTGCGGCCCGATCGCGACACAAGGCCGCTCCTACACGGGATCGAGTCAGCCAGGCTTAGCCGCGCTCGGGCTGGAAGCGCACCACAAAGCCCTTTAGGCTGTTCTGGCGGTTGACCGCATCACGCACGCGCTCGGCCTCGGCGCGCTCGATCAATGGCCCTACGTACACCCGGTTCATGCCACCGGCCGAACGGATATAGGCGTTATAACCCTGGCTACGCAAGGTTTGCTGCAGCTTCTCGGCACCGGCCCGATTGGACAGGCTGGCCAACTGGATCGACCAGCTGACCGGCAGGCCATTGACGTCGATCTTCGATGGCGCGGTCGGCGCTGGCGTTGCAGCGGCTTTCGCCTCGACCTTGGGTGCTGGCGCTGGCGCCTGTGGCTTGGCCGGCAGGTTTTGAAGCTGAGCCTGAACCTGCGCCTGGGTCTGCGGCGACGGAGTAATCGGCTGGCTGGGTGTGCTGGCCTGTGCAGTCGATTCGTTGACCACCACTGGCGCCTGCTGCGGCTCGTCCGCAATGACCTGCGGCTCCGGCACGGCGACCGGCTCCACCTTCACTTCCGGCAGGCTGGGCATGGCCGGTGCTTGCGGGGCTTCGACGTGCACCTGGCGCATCTCGTCCTCGCGGGTGAACAGCATCGGCAGGAAGATCACCGCCAGCGCCACCAGCACCAACGCACCCACCATGCGCTGTTTCATCCCTTTATCCAGCACTGCCATCTACTCCACCCTCCTGGGTGTGCCGCTCCAGCCACTCCAGCGCCTGGGCGACACAGAAAAACGAACCGAACAGCAAGACCTGGTCGTCCGCCGTTGCCTGCGCGCATTGCGCCTCAAGGGCGGCGTCGACACTGGCATAAGACTTCACCGCCGCACCGAGGTTCGTCAAGGCTTCGGCCAGCTCCGCAGCCGGGCGGCTGCGCGGGGTGTCCAGCGGTGCCACTGCCCAGTCATCGACCAGCCCCTGCAGCGGCGCAACAACACCGTTCAGGTCCTTGTCGGCGAGCAGGCCGAATACCGCCAGGCGGCGCCCTTTGAGCGGCCGGGCCGACAGGCGCCGCGCCAGGTAATCGGCGGCATGCGGGTTGTGCCCGACATCCAGCAGCAGCTCCACGGGCTTGCCCTGCCAGCTCAGCTGGCGGCGGTCGAGACGCCCGGTAATACGGGTATCCAGCAGTGCCTGGCGAACCTGTGCGGCCTCCCACGGCAGCCCCATCAGCAGGTAAGCCTGCATGGCCAGCGTGGCGTTTTCCATCGGCAGGTCGAGCAACGGCAGGTCACGCAGATCTACCGGAGTGCCCTCCGCCGCAGTACCGCGCCAGGTCCAGCTGCCTTCGGCGCAGGCCAGGTCGAAGTCACGCCCGCGCAGGAACAACGGCGCTGCCAATTCGGCAGCTTTGTCCAGCAACGGTTGCGGCGGGTCGAGGTCGCCACACAAGGCCGGCTTGCCCGGGCGGAAGATGCCGGCCTTCTCAAAGGCCACCCGTTCGCGGGTGTCGCCCAGGTAATCGACATGGTCGACACCGATACTGGTCACCAAGGCCAGATCGGCATCCACCACGTTGACGGTGTCCAGGCGACCACCGAGGCCCACTTCCAGCACCACGGCATCCAGCTGCGACTGGTAGAACAACCAGAATGCGGCCAGCGTGCCCATCTCGAAGTAGGTCAGGGAAATATCGCCCCGCGCCGCCTCGACGGCGGCGAAGGCTTCGCACAGGCGCTCGTCGCTGGCCTCTTGGCCATCGATCAGCACCCGCTCGTTGTAACGCAACAGGTGCGGCGAGCTGTACACGCCGACCTTGAGCCCCTGGGCACGCAGCAACGCGGCCACGAAGGCGCAGGTCGAACCCTTGCCGTTAGTGCCGGTTACGGTTACCACGCGTGGCGCCAGCTTGCCCAGCGCCAGCCGGGCAAGCACCTTCTGCGACCGCTCCAGGCCCATGTCGATGGCCGAGGGGTGCAACTGCTCGAGGTAGGCGAGCCATTCGCCCAGGGATTTTTGTTTCATCACGCGACGGCAGCCGCCTCACGCGCTTGCTCCGGGGTGTCCTGGCCGGTCATCTGCGCCAGCAGGCGGGCCAGACGCGGGCGCAGTTCGCCACGGGAGATGATCAGGTCGATGGCGCCGTGCTCCAGCAGGAACTCGCTGCGTTGGAAGCCCTCTGGCAGCTTCTCGCGTACGGTTTGCTCGATCACGCGTGGGCCGGCGAAGCCGATCAGCGCCTTCGGCTCACCGACGATGACGTCACCGAGCATGGCCAGGCTGGCGGAAACACCACCGTACACCGGGTCGGTCAGTACCGAGATGAACGGGATGCCTTCTTCGCGCAGGCGCGCCAGCACGGCCGAGGTCTTGGCCATCTGCATCAGCGAAATCAGCGCTTCCTGCATGCGCGCACCGCCCGAGGCTGAGAAGCAGACCATCGGGCAACGGTGCTCCAGGGCATAGTTGGCCGCGCGCACGAAGCGCTCGCCGACGATGGCACCCATGGAGCCACCCATGAACGAGAACTCGAAGGCGCTGACCACGACCGGCATGCCCATCAGGGTGCCGCTCATGGAGATCAGCGCGTCTTTTTCGCCGGTCTGCTTCTGCGCGCCGGTCAGGCGGTCCTTGTACTTCTTGCCGTCACGGAACTTCAGGCGGTCGACCGGCTCGAGGTCGGCGCCCAGTTCGGCACGGCCTTCGGCGTCGAGGAAGATGTCGATGCGCGCACGTGCGCCGATGCGCATGTGGTGGTTGCACTTGGGGCAGACATCCAGGGTTTTTTCCAGCTCCGGACGATACAGCACGGCCTCGCAGGACGGGCACTTGTGCCACAGGCCTTCAGGCACCGAGCTCTTCTTCACCTCGGAACGCATGATCGAAGGGATCAGTTTGTCGACTAACCAGTTGCTCATGCTTTCTTTCTCCAGTATTGGCAGGCGGAGGCCGTTATCGCCGGCCCTGCCCTGCCCTTGAGCTCAAAATCTTTATGAAACGATGATGGACCGGCCGCCGGGGCTTCCCGCGTGCCACTCCACCGTTAATGTGTTGTGTTGCCGCCACAGGTACAGGCGGCTGCCCCGCAGGGCTGCGAAAGCTATGGACGATGGCGCGCAGCCAGCCGTCACATCTGCTATCACGCCTGTTTCACCGCATGCATGAAGGCTTCGATTTTCGCCGCGTCCTTGATGCCCTTGGCCTGTTCGACGCCGCCGCTGACATCCACCGCATAAGGCCGTACCTGGGCAATGGCCTGGCCGACGTTATCGGCCGACAGCCCACCTGCGAGAATGATCGGCTTGCTCAGGCGCGCCGGCACCAGAGACCAGTCGAATGCCTCGCCGGTTCCGCCGGGCACGCCGGCCACGTAGGTGTCCAGCAAGATGCCGCGGGCACCGGCATAAAGCTGGCAGGCGGCCTCCAGGTCATCGCCCGGGCGCACCCGCAGGGCCTTGATCCAGGGGCGGTGGTAACCTTCGCAGTCCTGCGGGGTTTCGTCGCCGTGGAACTGTAGCAGGTCCAGCGGAACCACTTCGAGGATCTCGTTCAGCTCGCAACGCGAAGCATTGACGAACAACCCGACCGTGGTCACGAAGGGCGGCAGCTCGGCGATGATGGCCCGCGCCTGGCGCACATCCACGGCCCGCGGGCTCTTGGCATAGAAGACGAAACCGATGGCATCGGCACCCGCTTCGGCAGCGGCCAGTGCGTCTTCGATGCGGGTAATCCCGCAGATCTTGCTGCGAACATTGCTCATGGAACGCGAACCCTGGTTATTACGCTGAGGCCGGATGTTAGCAAAAGGCTTTTCGCCCGTCAGTCTGCCAACGCTTCGTAACCGCTCAAAAAGTGTGGGCCGATGTAACGCTTGGGCAGGGCGAACTGCTCAGGGTACTCCACCTGCACCAGGTACAGCCCGTAGGGGTGTGCGGTAACCCCGCCTTCACTGCGGTTGCGCCCTTCCAGCACTTCACGCGCCCAGGTTACCGGGCGCTCGCCGGCACCGATGGCCATCAGCACCCCGGCAATGTTGCGTACCATGTGGTGCAGGAAGGCGGTGGCGCGTATGTCCAGCACGATCATCTGGCCGTGGCGGGTAACGCGCAGGTGGTAAATGTGCTTGATGGGCGACTTGGCCTGGCACTGGCTGGCGCGGAAGGCGCTGAAGTCGTGGGTACCGAGCAGGAACTGCGCGGCCTCGGCCATGCGCTCGACGTCCAGCGGGCGGTGGTTCCAGGTCACTTCCTCGGCCAGGTGTGCCGGGCGGATCGGGTCGTTGTAGATGACATAACGGTAGCGCCGGGCACACGCCTTGAAGCGGGCATGGAAATCGGCCGGCATCGACCGCGACCAGACCACGCTGATGTCGTGCGGCAGGTTGAAGTTGGTGCCCATGGTCCAGGCGCGCTCGTCGCGCACGGCACGGGTGTCGAAGTGCACGATCTGCCCGCAGCCGTGCACGCCGGCGTCGGTGCGGCCGGCACAGATGACCGAAATCGGCTCGTTGGCGACCGTGGACAGGGCTTTTTCCAGGGCCTGCTGGACACTCGGCACGCCACTGGCCTGGCGCTGCCAGCCGCGGTAGCGCGCGCCCTTGTATTCCACGCCCAGGGCGATGCGGGAGTAGCCTTCGGCCGCGGATTCGGGGGCGGCGGTGTCGATGATGTCCAAGAGCATGAAACCTGTGGGGTGTACGGAATGGCGGGGATTATAACGACAACGGCAGCCTTGTTGGGCTGCCGCTGTCGATGGAACATCAGATTGCCGTAGATCCCCGTAGGAGCGGCCTTGTGTCGCGATGGGCCGCGAAGCGGCCCCAGGATATGTGCTGTGAAGCTGAAAACCTGGGGCCGCTTTGCGGCCCATCGCGACACAAGGCCGCTCCTACACTCAGACTAACCGGGAGAGCATGTCCTCGGCTTCCTGGCGCTGGCTGTCGTCGCCGTCCTTGACGACTTCGTCGAGGATATCGCGTGCACCCTGGCTGTCGCCCATGTCGATGTAGGCCCGGGCCAGGTCGAGCTTGGTGGCCACTTCGTCACTGCCGGAGAAGAAGTCGAAGTCGAGGTCGTCCAGCGGCTCGGGCTCTGGCTGCGCAGCTGCGTCTTCGCTGGTGAAATGCGGCTCCAGCGACGGCGACTCAAGGCTTTGCGACAGCTTGTCGAGCTCGGCGTTGACGTCGTCGAGCTCCGAGGCAAAGCTTTTGGCTGCAGGGGAGTCGTCTTCCAGCGACAGCGACAGGTCGAAGTCCGACGGCAGGTCGAACTCGGAAACCGGGTCGAACTCTGGCACGCTGTCGAAGGCGGCCAGCTCGGCGGCGACATCGACTGGGGTTTCAGCGACTGCTTCCGGCGCAGCCGGGGCAACGGGCTCGCTGACATCAAGGTCGAAATCGGACAGGTCTACCGCAGGCTGCGGCTCGGCCTGGGCCAGCATGGCTTCGAAATCGGCGTCGGCTTGCAGTTCGGCATCCATGGCGAACGGCGCTTCTTCTGGCTGTGCTTCTTCCTGCTCCGGCTCGTCCAGCACAGGCTCGGCAATCACCAGCTCGTCGGGCACATGCTCATTCACCACAGCCTCGTTCACCACAGCCTCGTTCACCAGCCCCTCGTCCAGCGGGTCTTCCCCCGGCAGCTCTTCACCCAGACTCAGGTCGAAAGCGCTGTCCAGGTCCGGCTCGCCCAGGCCCTGGTCCTCCAGGCCCGCAACATCGAGGATCGGCACTTCATCGAGTGCATCCAGTTCAGCATCAGGCTCAAAGGCAACCTCTGGCTCAGCCTCGATTTGCGGCTCGAACTCAGGCGCTTCTTCGGGCACCACATCGGCAGCCACCGGCGCCTCGGGCTCATCGTGCAGCAGTTCCTGCACGTACTGCTCGTCCATTTCGGCAGCCAGCGCCGCCGCACCCAGGCCGGCCGCGGCCAGGCCAAGCATGGCCGGGTAACGTTCTTTCAGCCCGGCGACAGCAGCACTGTTGTGCTCGCTAGCCGGCAACTGGCGCTCCTGGTCGACGAACGCGCTCTGATCACCTTGGCGGGCGTACACGTCCATCAGTTTCAGGCGCAGGTCATCACGCGCCGGGGCAGCGGCTACAGCAGGCTCCAGCAGCGCGCTCGCGCGGTTCAGGCGGCCTTCGGCCAGGCACTGGTCGACTTCCGCCAGGAGTTCGGCATACGCGCCGGCTTGCGACCCCTGTGCCGGCGCTGCCTCGGCAGCAGGCTCAGCCACTTTTTCCGCTGCAACAGCCGCAGCGGCCGATGCGGCTACCACCGCAGGCGACAGGGTAACGCTTGGCTCCGAGACTTCGACGCCGTCGAGGCTCTCGGTATCGCTGTCGAAACCTGTGCCCTGCTCTTCTTCCAGCGCCCGCGCCATGCGCAGGTGCTTTTCTGCCTCCTGCTGGGCCTTGCGCTTGCGCGCCAGCAGCCAGAGCAGCAGCGCCAGCACCAGGATGCTGGAGCCGGCAATCAGCCACAGCAGCCATGGGTTACCGAGAACCTGCTGGAGTGCGCCATCCGCCTGGCTGGCCGGGGCCGGCTTGGCATCCTCTGCTGGCTTGGCTGCGGTGGCCGCCTCGGCAGGTGCCGGCTCGGCCGATGGCTGGGCATCTGCCGCCGGGGCCGCAGCAGGCGTGGCGCCAGCTGCGGTCGGCGCGGCTGCGCCCTGCGCCTGAAGGCGCGCCAACTGGTCGTTTTTCAGGTCGATCAGACGCTGCAGCTTGTCCAGTTGGCTCTGCAGGTCGCTCATGCGACTCTTGAGTTCGTCATTGTCACGACGGCTGGTGTCCAGGCTTTCCTGGGCCACTGCCAACTTGTCGTTGAGCGCTTTAGCCTGGCCGGCACCGGCCTGGTTGCCCGGGCTGACCAGGCGCAGGTTGTCGCCCTGGGCGACACGCGCCGGCGCCGCGTCTGCGGCACCACGGCGGGTGGCGTCGAGTTGGCGGGCACGTGGCCCAAGGCGACGGCCTTCACGCCAGGCAGCATATTGCTCAGCCACTTCGCTGTTGGCCTCGCCCTGCGGGATGCTCTGGACCTGCTGCTGGTCGGGCAGGCGCAATACCTGGCCAACCTTCAGCTGGTTGATGTTGTTGCCGATGAAGGCGTCCGGGTTCAATGCCTGGATGGCGATCATGGTCTGCTGGATCGAACCACCGCCCTGGGTGTTGCGCGCAGCAATCTGCCACAAGGTGTCGCGGCGCTGGGTGGTGTAGCGGCTGGCACCGGTGGTGGCCGGCGTGACATTGCCTGCAGCCGGCTTGTCGCCCTGGGCCTTGGCCTGGTCGAGCAGCACGCTGTAGTCACGCAGCAAGCGGCCTTGTGGCCACATCACCTGGACCAGGAACTTGACCACTGGCCCTGGCAGCGGCTGGCTGGAGGTAACCCGCAGCACACTCCTGCCGTTGGGGTTGATCACCGGTGTGAAGGTCAGGTCTTCGAGGTAGGTCGGAAACGCCACCCCGGCCTTGCTGAACTCTTCCGGCGGCGCCAGGCTTGGCGCCACTTCGGCGGCCTTGAGGTCGCGCACGTCGAGCAATTCGATCTCGGCGTCCAGCGGCTGATTCTGTGCCGACTTCAGGGTCAGCTCCCCCAGGCCCAGCGCATTCGCCATGCCAGACGACAGCGCCGATGCTGCAGCCATGGCCAGAACCAGTTTGCGAATTCGAAGCATGACCTCTTCCCTTGTATGAATCGTCCCGGAACCTGCAAGCGGAGCAGGACAAAAGTGCTCGCCAGTATCTTTTACGGCATGTGTTTAATCAACAATTGTGCCACTTGCACGGCATTGAGCGCGGCGCCTTTGCGCACGTTGTCGGTGGTCAGCCAGAGGTTGAGCTGCTGGTCTTCATCAACACCGTGACGTACACGACCAACATAGACCACGTCTTGGCCGACTGCGTCACCTACCGGGGTCGGATAATCATCGTTCTCCACCCACTCGACGCTATCGGCTGCTTCCAGGGCCTGGTTGACCGCTGCCAGGTCGACCGGGCGGCGGCTTTGCACAGCCACACTGAAGCTATCGCCGAAAAACACCGGGACTTGAATGCAGCTCACGGAAATCTTCAGTTCAGGCAGGCCCAGCAGCACGCGCAGTTCGCTGACCAGGCGGCGCTCCAGCGCAGTGTGGCCTTGCTCGTCGGCAGCACCCACCTGGGCAAGCAGGTTGAACGCCACCTGGCGGTCGAAGAAGCGCGGTTCCAGCGGCCGGGCGTTGAGCAGTTCAGCGGTTTGCCGGGCCAGTTCGCTGACCGCTTCACGGCCTTGCGCAGACACCGCCAGCGCGGCCATCACCTGCACCCGCTCGATATCCAGCAGGCCCTTGAGGGGCGCCAGCGCGACGGCCAGGGCGACCGCGGCCGAGCAGGGGCTGACAATGCGTGCGGGCAGTGCCAAGCCGGCCAGGCGTTCGGCGTTGGCTTCCGGCACCAGGGCCAGGGCATCGTCCAGGCCGCCGGAAAGGTCGATGACCGTGCAGCCGGCCTGCAGCGCTTTGCCGGCAAAGCTGCGGCTGACGGCAGCGCCGGTGGCGAAGAAGGCCAGCTTGACCTGGGCGAAGTCGAAGCTGTCGACCTCACGCACCTTGAGCTTCTTGCCGGCGAACATCACGCTGCTGCCGGCTGATTCCATGCTGGCCAGCAGGTGCAAGGTGGCGACCGGGAAATTCAGTTCTTCAAGGATCTGTACCAAGGTTTCACCGACGCTGCCGGTGGCGCCGACAACGGCGATGTCCAATGGGTGTGTCATGGTAGGGATCCTCTTGCAGAAACGGCGGGGGCGGCACTTTACTCGTATTGTAGGGTTTTGTCTGTGATGACCTTAGCCTCGCCGGGTAAGGTTCTTCAGTAGGTTGTGTGATGGCAGCCTGGGGTTGTCGCAAGATTTGCAGCGCCTGCGAGATCGAGCGCCGCCCGCGCGGCGCATCGCGGGACAAGCCCGCTCCCACATCTGTTTCGGGCCAATCACTCCTGTGAGGTCACCTCCGTCCGCCTTTTTCTGTTCCCTTCGGTATTGAAGGTTGCCCCGCTGCACTTCATCAACCTCAAGCCATGCACAAAAGTGCAACCCACCTGGCACAGGAGAGACTGGCCCGAAACAGATGTGGGAGCGGGCTTGTCCCGCGATGCGCCGCGCGGGCGGCGCTCGATCTCACCGACACTAAAAATGCTGTGGCGAACACCCCAAAAAAAACCCGCACTGTCGCCAGCACGGGTTTTCAGTCAAACCAGAACGATCAACGCTCCAGCAGGATCCGCAGCATGCGGCGCAGTGGCTCCGCAGCGCCCCACAGCAGCTGGTCACCCACGGTGAATGCGCCCAGGTACTGCGAACCCATGTTCAGCTTGCGCAGGCGGCCAACCGGAATGTTCAGGGTGCCGGTGACCTTGGTCGGTGCCAGCTCCTGCATGCTGATTTCACGCTGGTTCGGCACCAGTTTCACCCAAGGGTTGTGCTGGCTGATCATGCCTTCGATGTCGGCGATCGGCACGTCCTTGTTCAGCTTGATGGTCAGCGCCTGGCTGTGGCAACGCATGGCGCCGATGCGCACGCAGATGCCGTCGACCGGGATCGGGCTCTTGAAGCGGCCGAGGATCTTGTTGGTCTCGGCCTGGGCCTTCCACTCTTCGCGGCTCTGGCCGTTCGGCAGTTCCTTGTCGATCCACGGGATCAGGCTGCCCGCCAGTGGCACGCCGAAGTTCTCGGTCGGGTAGGCTTCGCTGCGCATGGCCTCGGCAACCTTGCGGTCGATGTCGAGGATGGCGCTGGCCGGGTTGGCCAGGTCATCGGCAACGGCTGCGTGGGTAGCGCCCATCTGCTTGATCAGCTCGCGCATGTTCTGCGCACCGGCACCCGAAGCTGCCTGGTAGGTCATGGCGCTCATCCACTCGACCAGGCCGGCTTCGAACAGGCCGCCCAGGCCCATCAGCATCAGGCTGACGGTGCAGTTGCCGCCGATGTAGTTCTTGGTACCGGCATCCAGCTGCTGGTCGATGACCTTGCGGTTGACCGGGTCGAGGATGATCACTGCGTCATCCTGCATGCGCAGGGACGAGGCGGCGTCAATCCAGTAACCCTGCCAGCCGGCTTCACGCAGCTTGGGGAAGACCTCGTTGGTATAGTCGCCGCCCTGACAGGTCAGGATCACGTCGAGGGTCTTGAGTTCTTCAATCGAATAAGCGTCCTTGAGCGGCGCTGTATCCTTGCCCACGTTCGGGCCTTGGCCGCCAACATTGGAGGTAGTGAAGAACACCGGCTCGATAAGGTCGAAATCCTGCTCCTCCAGCATCCGCTGCATGAGCACGGAACCGACCATACCGCGCCAACCGATCAGACCTACACGTTTCATCGCAACTACACCTTTGCTAAAAGTGGGCCGCCACCGGGAATGTGGGGTGGCGGGCCAGAGAGATTACAGATTCCGCAGCGCCGCGACTACTGCGTCGCCCATTTCCTGCGTACCCACTTTGCGGCAGCCTTCCGAGAAGATGTCGCCGGTCCGCAGGCCCTGGTCCAGCACCAGGCTCACGGCCTTCTCGATCGCCTCGGCGGCAGCCGACTGATTGAAGCTGTAACGCAGCATCATCGACACCGACAGGATGGTCGCCAGCGGGTTGGCGATGCCAAGGCCAGCGATGTCCGGTGCCGAGCCGTGGCACGGCTCGTACATGCCCTTGTTGTTGGCATCCAGCGACGCCGAAGGCAGCATGCCGATGGAACCGGTCAGCATGGAAGCTTCATCCGACAGAATGTCACCGAACATGTTGTCGGTCACCACCACGTCGAACTGCTTGGGTGCACGCACCAGCTGCATGGCGGCGTTGTCGACGTACATGTGGCTCAGTTCCACATCCGGGTAGTCCTTGGCCACGTCTTCGACCACTTCGCGCCACAGCTGGCTGGAGGCAAGGACGTTGGCCTTGTCCACCGAACACAGCTTCTTGCCACGGACGCGGGCCATGTCGAAACCGACACGGGCAATGCGGCGCACTTCGCTTTCGCTGTACGGCAGGGTGTCGTAGGCCTGGCGCTCGCCGCCTTCCAGCTCGCGCTGGCCACGCGGGACACCGAAGTAGATACCGCCGGTCAGCTCACGGACGATGAGGATGTCCAGGCCGGAAACGATTTCTGGCTTGAGCGACGAGGCATCGGCCAGTTGCGGGTAAAGGATGGCCGGGCGCAGGTTGGCGAACAGGCCCAGTTGCGAACGGATCTTCAGCAGGCCGCGCTCCGGGCGAATGTCACGCTCGATCTTGTCCCACTTCGGCCCGCCCACGGCGCCCAGCAGCACGGCATCGGCCTTGCGCGCACGCTCCAGGGTTTCGTCGGCCAGCGGCACGCCGTGCTTGTCGATGGCCGCGCCGCCGATCACGTCGTGGGCCAGGCTAAAGTCGAGCTCGAACTTGTCGTTTGCCAGCTCCAGCACCTTGACCGCTTCGGCCATGATTTCCGGGCCGATACCGTCACCTGGGAGAATCAGAATCTGCTTGCTCATGCTTTCCTCTATTCATTCATGCGGTGCGGCCAAGCGGGCCCCACCGAAAAGTTCTTATCGCTCGGCCCACAACACCAGTACATCGGTGCTGAACGAGCCATCGGCCTCGATCTGGTAATACTGCCGTACTTCTTCGCCCATGGCTTGCTGCAATTGGCGTATCGCCACGCGCAACGGCTCGGGGGTGCGCATGCGCTCGACCCAGGTGTTCCACTCCAGGCGCAGTGCCTGGCGGGTGTGGCTGCGCACGTGCAGGCCGGCTTCGCTGACCTGGCGTTGCCATTCGGCGGCGGAATAATCGCGCACGTGGCTGGTGTCGCGCAGCACCTCGACGGTTTGCAGGTAGGTGTCGAGCAACGGGCTGCCCGGCGACATCACGTCGATGAACGCCGCCACGCCACCCGGCTTGAGCACCCGGCGCACTTCGCGCAGGGCCAGGCCCAGGTCGCTCCAGTGGTGGGCCGAGTAGCGGCTGAAGACGAAGTCGAACGAGGCATCGGCGAACGGCAGGCGTTCGGCGGCGCCGCGCTCGGTGGTGATATTGGCCAAGCCGCGCTCGGCGGCGGCGCTGGCGACCACGTCGAGCATGGACTGCGAGAGGTCGTAGGCGACCACTTCGGCAACCAGCGGGGCGACGTGGAAGCTGACATGGCCGGCACCGCAACCCAGGTCCAGCACGCGGGCAGCGCCCTGCCCTGCCAGCTCGGCCTGCAGCAGGGCGAATTCACTGCCCTGGGCGTGCACGGCGCTGCTGAGGTAGGCGCTGGCCTGTTCGCCGAACTGGCGCTGGACCACGTCGGTGTGTTGGGTGCTGGTCATGTCTCAATCCTTTTGGTTTTGGGTTGTCTCTACTGGCCCTATCGCCGGCAAGCCAGCTCCCACAGGGAACCCACAGTTTTCAGACCTGTGGTATTCCTGTGGGAGCTGGCTTGCCGGCGATGAGGCCAGCAAACCCGATTACATCACTCAGGCATCCCGGAACAACCAAGGCTGCCCGGCGCGGTGCTTGCCTTCGAAGGCCTTGATCGCATCGCTGTCCTGCAGGGTCAGGCCGATGTCGTCCAGGCCGTTGAGCAGGCAGTGCTTGCGGAATGCATCGATCTCGAAGTGCAGCACCTTGCCGTCCGGGCGGGTCAGCGCCTGCGCCTGCAGGTCGATGGTCAGCTGGTAGCCCGGGTTGGCTTCGACCTGCTTGAACAACTCGTCCACTTCTTCATCGCTGAGGATGATCGGCAGCAAGCCGTTCTTGAAGCTGTTGTTGAAGAAAATGTCGGCAAAGCTTGGCGCGATCACGCTGCGGAAGCCGTACTCGTCCAGCGCCCACGGGGCGTGCTCACGGCTGGAGCCGCAACCAAAGTTCTCCCGCGCCAGCAACACGCTGGCACCTTGGTAACGTTTGTGGTTAAGCACGAACTCTTCGTTGAGCGGGCGCTTGCTGTTGTCCTGGTAGGGCTGGCCAACGTCCAGGTAGCGCCATTCGTCGAACAGGTTCGGACCGAAGCCGGTGCGCTTGATCGACTTCAAAAACTGCTTGGGGATGATCTGGTCGGTGTCGACGTTGGCTCGGTCCAACGGCGCGACGAGGCCAGTGTGCTGGGTAAAGGCTTTCATGCTGCGCTCCCTTGGATCAACTCGCGGACATCAATGAAGTGGCCGGCTACAGCAGCAGCGGCAGCCATGGCCGGGCTGACCAGGTGGGTACGGCCACCGGCGCCCTGACGGCCTTCGAAGTTACGGTTGGAGGTGGACGCGCAGTGCTCGCCGCTCTCCAGGCGGTCCGGGTTCATCGCCAGGCACATCGAGCAGCCGGGTTCACGCCATTCGAAACCGGCTTCGAGGAAGATCTTGTCCAGGCCTTCACGCTCGGCCTGGGCCTTGACCAGGCCCGAACCCGGCACGACGATGGCTTGCTTGACGCTGGTGGCGACCTTGCGGCCCTTGGCGATTTCTGCCGCAGCACGCAGGTCTTCGATGCGCGAGTTGGTGCACGAGCCGATGAATACGCGGTCCAGCTTGATGTCGGTGATCGCCTGGTTGGCGGTCAGGCCCATGTACTTCAAGGCACGCTCGATCGAACCACGCTTGACCAGGTCGGCTTCGGCGGCCGGGTCCGGCACGCGCTGGTCGACGGCCAGGACCATTTCGGGCGAGGTGCCCCAGCTGACTTGCGGCTTGATCTGGCTGGCATCCAGCTCGACCACGGTATCGAACACGGCGTCGTCATCCGACACCAGGTCTTTCCACGACTCGACCGCTTGCTTCCACTGCTCGCCCTTCGGCGCATACGGGCGCCCTTCGACGTAGGCAACGGTGGTGGCGTCGGTGGCCACCAGGCCCACGCGGGCGCCGGCCTCGATGGACATGTTGCAGATGGTCATGCGGCCTTCCATCGACAACTCGCGGATGGCGCTGCCGGCGAATTCCATGGCGTGGCCGTTGCCGCCAGCGGTGCCGATCTTGCCGATCACGGCCAGCACGATGTCCTTGGCGGTAACGCCGGCCGGCAATTGGCCTTCCACGCGCACCAGCATGTTCTTCATCTTCTTGGCGACCAGGCACTGGGTGGCGAGCACGTGCTCGACTTCGGAAGTGCCGATGCCATGGGCCAGGGCACCGAAGGCGCCGTGGGTGGAGGTGTGCGAGTCACCGCAGACCACGGTCATGCCTGGCAAGGTGGCACCCTGCTCCGGGCTGATGACGTGGACGATGCCCTGGCGCTCGTCGTTCATCTTGAATTCGACGATGCCGTATTCGTCACAGTTCTCGTCGAGGGTCTGCACCTGCAGGCGCGACACCTGGTCGACGATGGCCTCGATACCGCCCTTGCGCTCAGGCGTGGTCGGCACGTTGTGGTCCGGGGTGGCGATATTGGTGTCGATGCGCCACGGTTTGCGGTTGGCCAGGCGCAGGCCTTCGAAGGCCTGGGGCGACGTCACTTCGTGGATGATGTGGCGGTCGATGTAGATCAAGGACGAGCCGTCATCACGGCGCTTGACCTCATGGGCTTCCCAGAGTTTGTCGTAGAGCGTTTTGCCAGCCATCAGACTGTTCCTCATCAGCGTCGTTCTATGCCAAAAACCCCTTGGCTTGTATGGACGATGCTATGGGGTTAGATTGAATAACTCAAATTCATAATTTTTATGCTTTGGATAACCCAGAGGAATACAACACCATGGACCTGGCCAACCTCAGCGCCTTTATCGCCATCGCCGAAACCGGCAGCTTCTCAGGGGCGGCCGAACGTCTGTTCCTGACCCAGCCGGCTATCAGCAAACGCATCGCGGGCCTTGAGCAGCAGCTGGACGTGCGCCTGTTCGACCGCCTGGGCCGCGAGGTGACCTTGACCGAGGCCGGGCGCGCCCTGCTGCCGCGGGCGTACCAGATCCTCAACGTCCTTGATGATACGCGGCGGGCACTGACCAACCTGAACGGGTCGGTAAGCGGTCGCCTGACCCTGGCCACCAGTCACCACATCGGTCTGCACCGCCTGCCGCCGTTGTTACGAGCGTTCACCCGCGAGTACCCGGCGGTGGCGCTGGATATTCAGTTCATGGATTCGGAACAGGCCTACGACGAGATTCTGCATGGCCGCGCCGAAATTGCCGTGATCACCCTGGCACCCGAGCCGCACCACCTGGTCAAGGCCGTGCCGGTGTGGGACGACGCCCTCGACTTCGTCGCCGCCCCCGAGCACCCGCTGGCCAGCAACCAGGCTGTCAGCCTGGCCGACGTGGCCCGCCACCCGGCAGTGTTCCCCGGTGGCAACACCTTTACCCACCATATTGTCCAGCGCCTGTTCGAAAGCCAGGGCCTGGCGCCGAACATCGCCATGAGCACCAACTACCTGGAAACCATCAAGATGATGGTGTCGATCGGCCTGGCCTGGAGCGTATTGCCGCGCACCATGCTCGACGAACAGGTTGCACCCATCGCCTTGCCCGGCATACAGCTGTCGCGCCAGCTAGGCTACATTCTGCACACAGAGCGAACGCTGTCGAACGCGGCCAGGGCATTCATGGCCCTCCTCGACAGCCAAGCAGGGTCCGCCTGACCGGCCGTCAGCCCGGCATTTCCACTTCATGGATGCGTCATAGCCAAAGGTCTGGTACCGATGCCCAAATCAGCAAACCGCTTTTTGCGCCTGCCGCGAATACCTGCGGCCGACCCCCAGGAGTCCGAACAAGCCTGGCAGAACGCCCCGCAGCTGCTGGCCGCGCTCAACGGCGCGCGCCTGGGTGCCTGGCTCTGGGATATCGAGAGTGGCCGGGTCAGCTGGTCGCGGGGCACCCAGGCCCTGTTCGGCTTCGACCCGCAGCGGCCACTGCCTGCCGATGTCGATTACCTCGACCTGCTGCCCGAGGAAGACCGCGCCCGCACGCGCCAGGTGTTCCAGGCCGTGTTCAACGGCGAACCGGTGGAACAGGCCATGCGCCACCGCATTCGCTGGCCGGACGGCAGCCTGCACTGGCTGGAGATCAACGGCAGCCTGACCCACGACCAGCACGGGCGGCCACAGATGATCGGGGTGATCCGTGAGATCACCCGCCAGCGCGAGCGGGAAACGGCGCTGATCAACTCGGAAAAGCGCTTCGCCACACTGTTTCACCTCAGCCCAAACGCCATTTTACTCACCCGCCGCCACGACGGCATGATCTTCGAGGTCAACCAGCACTTCGAAGACATGTTTGGCTGGCCCGGCAGCCAGGTGATCGGCAAGACCAGCCTGGAGCTGGGCCTGTGGGTCAACCCCGAGCAGCGCCACCAGGTGATGGAGTCGACCCGCGCCAGCGGCGGCCCACTGATTATGGAAGTGCAGTTCCGCGCCACCAGCGGCAAGGTTCACGACGGTATTCTGTGCACCCAGGGCATCGAACTGGAAGGCGTAACCTTCCTTATCAGCACTTTTGTCGACACCACCGAGCGCAAGCGCGCCGAGCAGGCCTTGAAGGACAGCCAGGAGCGTCTGGACCTGGCCCTGGACTCGGCGCAACTGGGCACCTGGGACTGGCACATTCCCAGCGGCATGCTTTACGGCTCGGCCCGTGCCGCACAGCTGCACGGCCTGCCGCCGATCCCCTTTCACGAATCGTTCGACGCGTTTTTCGAAGGCGTGCCGGAGCAAGAGCGCAACTCCATGCGTCAGGCCTACCGCAGCCTGCGTGAAGGGCCTGCCGGCAACTACCAGATCACCTACCGGGTGCAGCTGGAAAACGGCATTTCGCGCTACATCGAAAGCCGCGCGCGGCTGTACCGCGACGAACAGGGCAACCCGCTGCGCATGGCCGGCACCCTGCTCGACATCACCGACCAGGTGGAACGCGAGCAGCGCCTGAGCGCTTCGGAAGAGAAATTCGCCAGCCTGTTCCAGGTCAGCCCCGACCCGATCTGCGTTACCCGCCAGGACACCGGCCAGTTCATCGAGATCAACCCGGCCTTCACCCAGACCTTCGGCTGGGGCAGCGACCAGGTACTTGGCCGCACAGCCGAGGAAATCGGCCTGTGGGCCGAATCCATCGAGCGCGCGCAACGCATCGAGCGGGTGATTCGCGAACAGGCCCTGAGCAACGTCGCCGTGGTGGTCAACCACCGCAAGGGCGCGCCGCTGACCTGCGTGATTTCCAGCCGCCTGATCACTGTCGACGACCAGCCCTGCAGCGTCACCACCCTGCGCGACATCACCCAGCAGCAACGCGCCGAGGCCGCGCTCAAGTCCAGCGAAGAGAAGTTCGCCAAGGCTTTCCACTCCAGCCCCGACGCCATCACCATCACCGAGCGCCACAGCGGCCGCTATCTGGAAATCAACGACGGCTTCTGCCGCCTGACCGGGTACAGTGTCGCCGAAGTGGTCGGCCACACGGTGTACGAAATCGGCATCTGGGCCGACGACAAGCAACGCAGCGCGCTGCTGGCCGAACTGCGCGAGCGCGGCCGGGTGCACCACCGGGAGATGCTCGGGCGCAACAAGCGCGGCGACATCCTTACCGTGGAAGTATCGGTGGAGCCGATCACCCTCAACGAGGTGGAATGCCTGCTGCTCAATGCCCGCGACGTCAGCCAGTTGAAGAACGCCCAGGCGCAGATCCGCCACCTGGCCTACCACGACCCGCTGACCAACCTGCCCAACCGCGCCCTGCTGATGGACCGCCTGAGCCAGCAGATCGCCCTGCTCAAGCGCCACAACCTGCGTGGCGCCCTGTTGTTCCTCGACCTCGACCACTTCAAGCACATCAACGACTCGCTGGGCCACCCGGTGGGCGACACCGTGCTGAAGATCATCACTGCCCGCCTGGAAGCCAGCGTGCGCCTGGAGGACACCGTGGCACGCCTGGGTGGCGACGAGTTCGTGGTGCTGCTCAGCGGCCTGGAAGGCAGCCGCGAGTTGGTGGAAGAGAAAGTCCGCGAACTGGCCGACACCCTGCGCGAGTTGCTAGCCGAACCCATGTCGCTGGATGGCCAGCGCTTGCAGGTCACGCCGAGCATCGGCGTGGCGCTGATACCCGACCACGGTGCCACCCCGGCGGACCTGCTCAAGCGCGCCGATATTGCCCTGTACCGGGCCAAGGATTCCGGGCGCAACACCACACAGTTGTTCCACACCACCATGCAAAAGGCCGCCAGCGAGCGCCTGCGCATGGAAAACGACCTGCGCCTGGCCCTGGCCCGTGGCGAACTGGCGCTGCACTTCCAGCCGCAGGTGGATGCCCGCGACAACCGCATTGTCGGCGCCGAGGTGCTGCTGCGCTGGCACCACCCGCAACTGGGCCAGCAACCGCCGGCGCAATTCATCCAGGTACTGGAAGAAAGCGGCCTGATCCTTGAAGTTGGCAGCTGGATCCTTGACGAAGCCTGCGATGCCTGCGCGCGCATGCTGACCGACGGGCTGATCGACGCCGACGATTTCAGCCTGTGCGTGAACATCAGCCCGCGGCAGTTCCGCCAGAACGACTTTGTCGGGCGGGTGCTGCGCAGCCTTGATGACTACCGCCTGCCGCGGCAGATGCTGAAGCTGGAGATTACCGAAGGCATCGTTATCCAGAACCTGGAAGACACCATCAGCAAGATGCGCGAACTGAAGCGTTACGGGGTGAGTTTTGCCATGGATGACTTTGGCACAGGCTATTCCTCGCTGACGTACCTCAAGCGCCTGCCGGTAGATGCGCTGAAGATCGACCAGACGTTCGTGCGCGATGCCCCGATCGACCCCAACGATGCGGAAATCGTCCGCGCCATTGTCGCCATGGCCCGCAGCCTGGACCTGGCGGTGATTGCCGAAGGGGTAGAGCTGACTGAACAGCTGGAGTTTCTGGAGCGGCTGGGCTGCCACTTGTACCAGGGGTACCTGCACAGCCGGCCGTTGCCGCTGCAGGCGTTTCGGCAGATGTTGCTGGAGGCGCCGGCGGATTACTGAACCTGACGCGGTCCTAGTAGGAGCGGCCTTGCGTCGCGATGGGCTGCGCAGCAGCCCCGGCAATCTGTGCTGGGGCTGAGATTTTGGGGCCGCTGCGCGCCCCATCGCGACACAAGGCCGCTCCTACAGGGGGACCGCGTTGCATGGCTGACGGGCACAAAAAAGGGCACCCGAAGGTGCCCTTTTTCACATCAACGCGATCAGTTCAGCGCTGGTTTGTCGCCATTGATCGGGATGCGCTTGGCCTTGGCTTCTTCAGGCACGATGCGCAGCAGGTCGATACTGAGCAGGCCGTTGGCCAGGCCGGCGGCCTTGACCTCGATGTGGTCGGCCAGGCGGAACGACAGCTTGAAGGCGCGTTGCGCGATACCCTGGTGCAGGTAGGTCACTTCAGCGGCGCCATTGTCGCGCTTGCCACCGGTAACGGTCAGGACACCTTTTTCGACCTGCAGGTCGAGATCCTCTTCCTGGAAACCGGCTGCAGCCACCACGATGCGGTAGTGGTCATCACCATGCTTTTCCACGTTGTAGGGCGGGTAGCTGCTACCGGCCTCGTTACGTGCCGCGGATTCGAACAGGTCGTTGAAACGGTCGAAACCAACGGAGTGGCGGAACAGTGGAGCAAGAGAGAAAGCGGTAGTCATGGTCATAAACTCCTGAGATTCAGCAAGTAAGTCATTACGCGACCCGACTTCGGCATCGCGTACTCAAGAGATATGGCCGGGGTAAAAGCTTTCAAGGGCCAAGCAGAAAAAATTTGATTCTTGCGTTGGGTTTGATGGCCTAATCGCCGGCAAGCCAGCTCCCACAGGGACCCCACAGGCCTCGAAACCTGCAGCATTCCTGTGGGAGCTGGCTTGCCGGCGATTAGGCCCCATCAGGCAATACAAGCTTCAAAGGAAACCGCATCAACCCCAAGCAACCGGCTGATCCGCGCGCAATCATCTTCCCGCCGCAACTCGGCAAACAACACCACCGCCTCGGGATAACCGCGGGTCAGCATCGCCAGCCACTGTTTCATCCGCCCCGGCGCATAACGCGGCGACAGCTTGGCCTGGGCCTGGCGCCAGAACTCGCGCAGCAGCGGCAGCAGGTCCTCCCAGCTCATCGGCTGATACTCGCGGCCATCACGCGCCGCCGCAATCTGCAGGCCCAGGTCCGGGCGCGACACCAGCCCACGGCCGAGCATGATGTGTTCAGCGCCGCTGACCTCACGGCAGCGCCGCCAGTCATCCACGGTCCAGATCTCGCCATTGGCAAACACCGGCACCTTGACCACGTCCTGCACGCGCGCCACCCACTCCCAATGCGCCGGCGGCTTGTAACCCTCGGCTTTGGTCCGCGCATGCACCACCAGGTGCGCCGAACCGCCTTCGGCCAGTGCCGTGGCACATTCCAGCGCACCCTCGGGGCTGTCGAAGCCCAGGCGCATCTTCGAGGTTACCGGGATATGCGCCGGCACCGCGCGGCGTACCTCACGCACGATGGCGTGCAGCAGTTCCGGCTCCTTGAGCAGCACCGCGCCACCGCGCGACTTGTTCACGGTCTTGGCCGGGCAACCGAAGTTCAGGTCGATCACCGGCGCACCCAACTCACAGGCCAGTGCCGCGTTTTCTGCCAGGCATACCGGGTCCGAGCCCAGCAGTTGCACGCGCATCGGCACCCCGGCAGCCGTCAGCGCGCCCTGGCGCAGTTCGGGCGCCAGCTTGTGGAACGAGGCAGGCGGCAACAGGCGGTCGCACACGCGAATGAACTCGGTGACGCACCAGTCGATACCGCCCACGCGGGTCAGCACGTCGCGCAGGATGTTGTCGACCAGCCCCTCCATGGGGGCCAGGGCAATTTGCATGTCGGGGTCTCGGCGGAAAAAGCCGGCAGTCTAGCAAAAATTGCCGGTGTTTCAGGCGCCGATCAGCGCCGGGCCGTAACCGTCGAGGAATTCTGCCGGCATGCGCCGCGGTTTGCCGCTGGACAACTCGATGCAGGCGAAGGTGGTTTGCGCGCGCAGCAGGGTCACGCCGTCACGCGGGCGCTTGAGCTGGAAGCGCCGGGTCATGCGCAGGCGCTGGTCCCAGTCGATGATCCAGGTGGCCAGTTGCAGTTCGTCGTCTTCGTAGGCGGCGGCCAGGTAGTCGATTTCGTGGCGCACCACGGCCATGGCCCGGTCCAGCCGGCGGTATTCGGCCAGGTCCAGGCCCAGACGCTGGGAATGGCGCCAGGCACAGCGCTCCAGCCAGGTTACGTAGACCGCGTTGTTGGCGTGGCCGAGGCCGTCGATGTCCTCGCTGCCGACACGCAGGTCGATGACGAAGGGTGTTGCCAGGTCCCAGCTCATGTTCGCTTCCTTGGCACAAAAGGGAATTTAGCAGCGACCTGCGGGGCAATGTCCAGCCCTGGTGAGCCTGACGCGGTCGGTGTAGGAGCGGCCTTGTGTCGCGATGGGCTGCGCAGCAGCCCCAAAATCTCAGCTTCTGCACAGACTGTCGGGGCCGCTACGCGCCCCAATCGCGACACAAGGCCGCTCCTACACCGACCGTGCCAGGCCTGTAACTAGGCGCTTTGCCGCGCGGGCGCAGCCGCCCGGGCCAGTAATTCGAGCACGGCTTCACTCAGCCGCGGGTCGGCCAGCACACGCTGATGGCCGCCCGCCTCCAACACCATCAACCGGCTGTCGAACCAGGCCTTGTGAATAATGTGGGCCTCATCGGCCGACACCAGTGCATCATCGGCGGCATGCACCACCAACCCCGGCAACTCCAACTGGTAACCGCTGACATCCAGCCGCGCAATTTGCATGCCCACATCGCGCTCCACCTGGCGAATGAACGCCGCCCGTGCCCGCGCAGGCATGCCAAGGCGATGGGCAAAACCACGCAGCACGCCCAGCAACCGCGCCGGGGCAGCAATGCTCACCGCCGCCTCCGTGCGCAGCCCCATCTGCAAGGCCAGCAACACACTGGCACCGCCCATCGAATGGCCAATCACCGCACGCAATGGCGGCAGCTCGGCAGCAGCTTCCAGCAGTGCCCGGGCAAACAGCACCACATGTGCCTGCTCACCCGGCGAACGGCCATGCGCCGGGCCTTCCAGCGAGACCACGGTGTGCCCCGCATGGACCAGGGTTTCGATCAAGGCCGCAAACTGGGTCGGGCGCCCCTCCCAACCGTGCATCAGCAACACAGTCGGCCCTTGGCCCCAGCGCAAGGCCGACAGGCCAAAACGCAGGGTGATGCGCTCGGCGCTGGCCAGCATGGGCAACTCCCACTGGCGCGGCGGCAGGTTGCGTGGGGTCAGGAAAAAACGGCGCATCTTGCCCGCGACATGCTCGGGGGCCAGGCGGCCCAAGGTGCCATTGACACCGCGAATCCAGCTCAACGTGGTCATCGCCATGCTCCAGGTATTCATACCACCGCCGATTTGGCGGCGCGCAGAATACGGTCAGAAAGTTCGTTGCTACCCAAAGCACGCGCCAAGGCAATTCCACCGACCATCAGCGCCAGGTCAGCCAGCGCCTTGTCGGCATCTTCAGGGCGGTCAACCATGGCAGCGGTCATCAGTTCGATGTGCTCGGCCAGCACATCACGGAATACCTCTGGCAGGCGCTGCATCTCGCCCAGCGAGTTGGGCAGCGGGCAGGCATGCACTTCGGCGTCACGGTGCTTGCGCGACAGGTAGAACGCGCCGACCAACGCCCGGCGCTCAGCGCCATCAAGGTTCGGGTCGACCTGGGCAAGCAGCTCCCGACGCTCGCCCAGCAACTGGCGGAAGGCTTCGAGCATCAGTTCGTCCTTGCTGTCGAAGTGGGCATAGAAGCCACCTACGGTCAGGCCTGCAGCTCCCATCACCTGGCTGACACTCGGCTCGGCCGGGCCATGCTGGATCAGCGCACTGCGCGCCGCTTGCAGGATGCGTTCGCGGGTTCTGCTCTTCTTGTCGCTCATAAGGCACTCGCCAAGCAAAAATATGATGATCGAAATATTATTCCTATCATATTTTTTGGCAAGCAGAATCTGCGTCCGTTGGTCGACGGCGGAGTTTTTGAGAGGGTAGAAAAACAAAAGGCCCATTCAATAATCGAATGAGCCTTCAAAGTCCCGCAAAACGCGGGTAAAAATGGCGTCCCCTAGGGGACTCGAACCCCTGTTACCGCCGTGAAAGGGCGGTGTCCTAGGCCACTAGACGAAGGGGACGTAACCTTCGCGAAGATCCACTTGCGTGAACCCTGGCAGAAATGGTGGAACTTAAATTGGTGGAACTTAAATTGGTGGAGCTAAGCGGGATCGAACCGCTGACCTCCTGCATGCCATGCAGGCGCTCTCCCAGCTGAGCTATAGCCCCGAAACAAAAGGCTCATCAATAATCGACGAGCCTTTTTAAGCCCTGCAAAACGCAGGAAAAAGTGGCGTCCCCTAGGGGACTCGAACCCCTGTTACCGCCGTGAAAGGGCGGTGTCCTAGGCCACTAGACGAAGGGGACGTAACCTTCGTGCCGATCCGCTTACGCGAACCGCGGCAAAATTGGTGGAGCTAAGCGGGATCGAACCGCTGACCTCCTGCATGCCATGCAGGCGCTCTCCCAGCTGAGCTATAGCCCCGGATTTTTAGCCTCGCGGCCCAGCGACATAATGAAACATCGCTTGTGCAAAACTGGCGTCCCCTAGGGGACTCGAACCCCTGTTACCGCCGTGAAAGGGCGGTGTCCTAGGCCACTAGACGAAGGGGACGAACCTTCTTACCTTCAAGACCCGGTTGCTGGACCCGGTCTTGCTTACCAGCCATGGCTGCTAAGCGGAATTTGGTGGAGCTAAGCGGGATCGAACCGCTGACCTCCTGCATGCCATGCAGGCGCTCTCCCAGCTGAGCTATAGCCCCACAATGTCGCTTTGAACCGAATCGCTGGCTGGGTGCCTGGCGTTTCGTTTTCGTTCATCGCTGTGGACGGGGCGCATATTAAGATCGGATTGCAGGGCTGTCAAACGAATTTTCAAAAATAATCAAAAAATTTTTCACAGATAACAATCACTTACCGCCCTGCCCCCTCTAAAAGCGGAACAGTGAGCCCTGAGGGGGCGGGTTTATCCGCGAATGCGGCGGTGCACGCACCATCGTATTCGCGGGTAAACCCGCTCCTACAGGATTTGGGGAATGCTGTCAGGCAATCGACGCCAGCAGCTTTTCCCACTCTTTGTTTTCTTTCTTCGACACGCCACCCAGCAGGTCCAGGGCCTGGCGCAGGCGGTAGCGGGTCAGGTCGGGGCCGAGGATTTCCATGGCGTCCAGTACCGATACCGAGCTCGCCTGGCCAGTGATAGCGGCGAACATCAGCGGCATGGCGTCACGCAGCTTCAGCTCCAGCGCCTCGACCACGGCCTGGATGCAACCGGTGATGCGCTCTTTTTCCCACTGACGCAGGCTTTCGAGCTTCCACAGGATCAGCTGGATCACCTGGCGCACCTGGTCGGCCGACAGTTTCTTGCTTTCGAACAGCTTGGCATCCAGCTTCAGCGCGCCTTCGAAGAAGAACCCGCCCAGCGGCGCAACCTGGCTGAAGGTTTCCACCCGGCCCTGCACGTGCGGTGCGATCTTCATCATGTAGTCGCTGTTGAACGCCCACTTCTGCAGGCGCGTGGCGAATTCTTCGAGGGGCAGCTCGCGCAGCCACTGCCCATTGAGCCAGGACAGTTTTTCGATGTCGAAGATCGGGCCACCCAGCGAGATACGCGACAGGTCGAAGTGCTCGACCATTTCCGCCAGCGAGAACTTCTCGCGCTCGTCCGGCATCGACCAGCCCATGCGGCCCAGGTAGTTGAGCATCGCTTCAGGCATGAAGCCCATGCGCTCGTAGAAGGTGACCGAGGTCGGGTTCTTGCGCTTGGACAGCTTGGACTTGTCCGGGTTACGCAGCAGCGGCATGTAGCACAGCTTGGGCTGCTCCCAGCCGAAGTACTCGTACAGCTTGATCAGCTTGGGCGCCGACGGCAGCCACTCTTCGCCACGCAGCACATGGGTGATGCCCATCAGGTGGTCGTCGACCACGTTGGCCAGGAAGTACGTCGGCAGGCCGTCGTTCTTCATCAGCACCTGCATGTCCATGCGGTCCCACGGGATTTCGACATCGCCACGCAGCATGTCCGGCACCACGCAGATACCTTCGCTCGGCACCTTCATGCGGATCACGTGCGGCTCGCCAGCGTCCAGGCGGCGCTGTACTTCTTCGGCGCTCAGCAACAGCGCGCGGCCGTCGTAGCGTGGGGTTTCGCCACGGGCTTGTTGTTCGGCGCGCATCTGCTCCAGCTCTTCGGCGGTGCAGAAGCAGTAGAAGGCGTGGCCGGCGTCAACCAGCTCCTTGGCGTACTTGGCGTAGATCTCGCCACGCTCGCTCTGCCGGTACGGGCCGTGCGGGCCGCCGACGTCCGGGCCTTCGTTCCATTCGATGCCAAGCCAGCGCAGGGCGTCGAAGATCTGCTGCTCCGACTCGCGCGTGGAGCGCAACTGGTCGGTGTCTTCGATGCGCAGGATGAACTCACCGCCGTGCTGCTTGGCAAAGCAGTAGTTGAACAGGGCGATGTAGGCAGTGCCGACATGGGGGTCGCCGGTAGGCGATGGCGCGATACGCGTGCGTACGGTGGTCATGGAGAGTCTCGAACGAAAGATGAAACAAAGGCGGAATGGTAGCAGGTGGCGGGCACCGGGCTCCAGCAATGGCGCGAACGTCACTTGTCGACAGCCCCTGCGGCGCTGTTAAATTTATTTACATTTCTGGAACCCTAGCCCCCATGCCTGCCCAACTCAAACGCCGCCTGGCGATCTTCTTCACCTTGGTGGCCATCATCGCCCTCGCCTTCCTGGCCCACTGGTACTTCAAGGGCCGCTTCTACGAGAGCACCGACAACGCCTACGTGCAGGGCGAAATCACCCGCATTTCCAGCCAGCTCGGCGCCCGAATCGACAGCGTGCCGGTCGAGGACAACCAGCATGTCAACCAAGGCGACCTGCTGGTGCGCCTGGAGGCTGCCGATTTCGAGCTGGCGATCGAGCGCGCCCGTGCTGCCCTGGCCACCCGCGAAGCCGAGTATGCCCAGGCGCAAAGCCGCCTGACCCAGCAAGGCAGCCTGATCGCCGCCGGTCAGGCCCAGGTGGCGGCCAACCAGGCCACCTTCGACCGCTCACGGCTGGACCTGAGCCGCGCAGAAAAACTGCGCAAGCCGGGTTATGTTTCCGAAGAGCGGGTCACCACCCTCTCGGCCGACAGCCATGTCGCCGGCTCCCAGGTGGACAAAGCTCGCGCCGACCTGCAAAGCCAGCGCCAGCAAGTCAACGCGCTGAATGCCGAGCTCAAGCGCCTCGATGCGCAAATCACCAACGCCCGCGCCGACCTGGCCCAGGCCGAACTGAACCTGACCCGCTGCGAAATCCGCGCGCCCATCAGCGGCACCATCGGCCAGCGCAATGCGCGCAATGGCCAGGTGGTGCAGGCCGGCGCCTACCTGCTGTCGATCGTGCCCGACGAAGACATCTGGGTGCAGGCTAACTTCAAGGAAACCCAAATTGGCCACATGCAGCCGGGCCAGCGCGCCGAACTGTTGTTCGACAGCTACCCCGACACACCCATCGAAGCCCGCGTCGACAGCCTGTTCGCCGCCTCGGGCGCGCAGTTCAGCCTGCTGCCGCCGGACAACGCCACCGGCAACTTCACCAAGGTAGTACAGCGCATCCCGGTAAAGCTCACCTTCCGCGCCGACAACCCCCTGCATGGGCGCATCCGCCCGGGCATGTCGGTCACCGCCACTGTCGACCTGCGCAACCAGGACGAAGGCCACGATGGCCGGTGATCAGCTGCTGCGCCCCACGGCGGAGCCCACCCGTCGCGACTGGATCGCAGTGATGAGCGTGATGCTCGGCGCCTTCATGGCGGTACTGGACATCCAGATCACCAACTCCTCACTCAAGGACATCCAGGGCGCGCTGTCGGCCACCCTGGAAGAAGGCTCGTGGATTTCCACCTCGTACCTGGTGGCGGAAATCATCATGATCCCGCTGACCGCCTGGCTGGTGCAGCTGCTGTCGGCGCGGCGGCTGGCGGTGTGGGTTTCCGCCGGTTTCCTGCTGTCGTCGTTGCTGTGCTCGATGGCCTGGAACCTGGAAAGCATGATCCTGTTCCGCGCCTTGCAGGGCTTTACCGGCGGCGCGCTGATCCCGCTGGCCTTCACCCTGACCCTGATCAAGCTGCCCGAACACCACCGTGCAAAGGGCATGGCGATGTTCGCCATGACCGCCACCTTCGCCCCGTCCATCGGCCCCACCCTGGGTGGCTGGCTAACCGAGAACTGGGGCTGGGAGTACATCTTCTACATCAACATCCCGCCGGGCCTGGTGATGATCGCTGGCTTGCTGTACGGGCTGGAAAAAAAGGAGGCGCACTGGGAGCTGCTGAAAAGCACGGACTACGCGGGCATCATCACCCTGGGCGTGGGCCTGGGCTGCCTGCAGGTGTTTCTGGAAGAAGGCCACCGCAAGGACTGGCTGGAATCGCAATTGATCGTCGGCCTGGGCAGTGTTGCGCTGGTCAGCCTGATCACCTTTGTGATCCTGCAGTTTTCCAAGCCACACCCGTTGATCAATTTGCGAATTCTCGGCAACCGCAACTTCGGCCTTTCGAGCATCGCCAGTCTGGGCATGGGCGTGGGGCTGTACGGGTCGATCTACCTGCTGCCGCTGTACTTGGCGCAGGTGCAGGGCTACAACGCGCTGCAGATCGGCGAGGTAATCATGTGGATGGGGGTTCCGCAGCTGTTCCTGATCCCGCTGGTGCCGCAGCTGATGAAGGTGATTGCGCCCAAAGTGCTGTGTGCGCTGGGGTTCTGCCTGTTCGGCGCTGCCAGTTTCGGCTCGGGGCTGCTCAACCCGGACTTTGCCGGGCCACAGTTCAACCAGATCCAGATCATCCGCGCGCTTGGCCAGCCGATGATCATGGTGACCATTTCGTTGATTGCCACGGCGTATATCCAGCAACAGGATGCCGGGTCGGCGTCGAGCCTGTTCAATATCCTGCGTAACCTGGGCGGGGCAATTGGCATTGCCTTGCTGGCCACCCTGCTGGATGCGCGGACCAAGGTGTATTTCGATTACCTGCGCGAAGCGGTGGTGCCGAACAACCCGCAGGTGGCGGAGCGCCTGGCGCAACTGGCGGAGCGTTTAGGCAGTGACAATGCAGCACTGGGCAAATTGAGTGAGATTACCCACCAGCAGGCGTTGATCATGGCTTACAACGATGCCTTCCATTTTGTCGGCATTGGCTTGGCGGTGAGCATGGTGGCGGTGTTGTTGACCCGCAAGTTGCCGCAGGGGGTGAAGGCCGGGGAAGCCCATTAAGCCAATTTCAGCTGCTGCGCGGTCTCTTGTAGGAGCGGCCTTGTGTCGCGATGGGGCGCGCAGCGGTCCCAGGATTTGTGCCTTAAGCTGAAATTTCCGGGGCTGCTGCGCAGCCCTATCGCGACACAAGGCCGCTCCTACAGGGACCGCGCAGCCCTTGAGGGTAGCGGTACTTCCGCTAAGAGAATCAGCTGGTGATCAAGCGCTCGCGCAGTTGTGTGATTTCGTCGCGCAGCTGCGCCGCAGCCTCGAACTCCAGGTCGCGGGCAAACTGCATCATCTTCTCTTCCAGCTGCTTGATACGCTTGGTGATCTCGCCCGGCGTGCGCAGTTCGGCTTCGTAACGGGCGCTCTCTTCTGCCGCCTTGGCCATGCCCTTGCGCTTCTTGCTGCGCGCGCCGGGCACGGTGGCGCCTTCCATGATGTCGGTGATGTCCTTGACCACACCCTTGGGCACGATGCCATTGGCTTCGTTGAAGGCGATCTGCTTCTCGCGGCGGCGCTCGGTTTCGTCGATCGCGCGCTGCATCGAGCCGGTGATGTTGTCGGCATACAGGATTGCCCGGCCATTGAGGTTACGCGCCGCACGGCCAATGGTCTGGATCAGCGAGCGCTCGGAGCGCAGGAAGCCTTCCTTGTCGGCATCGAGAATGGCCACCAGCGACACTTCAGGCATGTCCAAACCTTCACGCAGCAAGTTGATCCCCACCAGCACGTCGAAGGTACCCAGGCGCAGGTCGCGGATGATCTCCACCCGCTCCACGGTATCGATGTCCGAATGCAGGTAGCGCACCCGCACATCGTGATCGGCCAGGTAATCACTGAGGTCCTCGGCCATGCGCTTGGTCAGCGTGGTAGCCAGTACCCGCTCGCCCGCGGCGACACGCTTGCGGATCTCCGACAGCAAGTCATCGACCTGGGTCAGCGCCGGGCGAATCTCGACCTGCGGGTCGACCAGCCCGGTCGGGCGCACCACCTGCTCCACCACGCGCCCGGCGTGCTCGGCCTCGTAGGGCCCCGGGGTGGCGGAGACGAAGATGGTCTGCGGGCTGACATCTTCCCATTCGTCGAAACGCATGGGCCGGTTATCCAGCGCCGACGGTAGGCGGAAGCCGTACTCGACCAGGGTTTCCTTGCGTGAGCGGTCGCCTTTGTACATGGCACCGACCTGCGGCACGCTGACGTGGGACTCGTCGATCACCAGCAGCGCATCGGGCGGCAGGTAGTCGTACAGCGTCGGCGGTGGAGCCCCGGCCGGGCGCCCGGACAGGTAGCGCGAGTAGTTCTCGATGCCGTTGCAGTAACCCAGCTCCATGATCATTTCCAGGTCGAAGCGGGTGCGCTGCTCCAGGCGCTGGGCTTCGACCAGCTTGTTGGCCTTGTGCAGGTACTCCAGGCGATCCTTGAGCTCTTCCTTGATGCCCTCCACCGCCTCCAGCAAGGTTTCCCGCGGGGTGACGTAGTGGCTCTTGGGGTAGAAGGTGAACCGCGGCAGCTTGCGGAAAACTTCGCCGGTCAGCGGGTCGAAGGCGGCAATGTTCTCCACTTCGTCATCGAACAGTTCGATGCGGATCGCCTCCAGGTCCGACTCGGCCGGGAAGATGTCGATCACATCACCGCGCACGCGGAAGGTGGCACGGGCAAAGTCCATTTCGTTGCGGGTGTATTGCAGGTCGGCCAGGCGGCGCAGCAGCGCGCGCTGGTCGAGCTTGTCGCCGCGGTCGACGTGCAGGACCATTTTCAGGTAGGTCTCGGGGCTGCCCAGGCCATAGATGCACGACACGGTGGTGACGATGATCGCATCGCGCCGCTCCAGCAGCGCCTTGGTCGCCGAAAGGCGCATCTGCTCGATGTGGTCGTTGATCGAGGCGTCCTTCTCGATGAAGGTGTCCGACGACGGCACGTAGGCTTCCGGCTGGTAGTAGTCGTAATAGGAAACGAAGTACTCCACCGCGTTGTGGGGGAAAAATGCCTTGAACTCGCCGTACAGCTGCGCGGCCAGGGTCTTGTTCGGTGCCAGCACCAAGGTCGGGCGCTGCACCTGTGCGATGACATTGGCGATGCTGAAGGTCTTGCCCGAGCCGGTCACCCCGAGCAGCGTCTGGTGCGACAGCCCCGCCTCGATGCCTTCGACCATCTGGCGGATGGCCTCGGGCTGGTCGCCGGCCGGCTGGAAACGGGTGACGAGCTGAAACTCGGACATGACGGACCTCGCGGTGCTGCAGCAACTGTAAATTTAGCCAGTAGTCTATACGCAAATGCGCCCGCCAGGGGGCGCTTTCAAGGTACACCTGTCAACGGGTATTACGGTGGACCGGGCAATTAGACCAATGGTCAAAAAATATTTGCGCAAATCGCCGCAAAAGGTGCGCCAGAGTGTCGCGGTGACCGGTCGGTATCACTATACTGACTCCCCGTTTGTGCACCGCTTCAGTGCATTCGGCTGGAGCGTGTACGCCCTATCACTCTCCAATCAGAGCCGAAGTAACAATGAGCCTGTTTTCCGCTGTCGAGCTGGCACCCCGCGACCCTATCCTGGGCCTCAACGAAGCATTCAACGCCGACCCACGTACCGACAAGGTCAACCTGGGCGTGGGCGTGTACTGCAATGAGGAAGGCCGCATTCCGCTGCTGCGCGCCGTGATCGAAGCCGAGACCCAGCGTGCTGCCCAGCACGCCTCGCGCGGCTACCTGCCGATCGACGGTATCGCGACCTACGACCAGGCCGTGCAAACGCTGCTGTTCGGCGCCGAATCGCCACTGCTGGCCGCTGGCCGCGTGGTCACCGTGCAGGCCGTCGGGGGTACTGGCGCACTGAAGATCGGTGCCGACTTCCTCAAGCGTATCTCGCCGAACGCCGTGGTTGCCATCAGCGACCCGAGCTGGGAAAACCACCGCGCACTGTTCGAATCTGCTGGCTTCCCGGTGCAGACCTACCGCTATTACGACGCGCCGACCAACGACGTCAACCGCGCCGGCATGCTCGAAGACCTCAACGCCCTGCCATCCGGCTCGATCGTGGTACTGCACGCCTGCTGCCACAACCCGACTGGCGTCGACCTGACGCTGGAAGACTGGAAAAACGTGCTGGAAGTGGTCAAGGCCAAGGGCCACGTACCGTTCCTCGACATGGCCTACCAGGGCTTTGGTGACGGTATCGCCGAAGACGCCTTCGCCGTGCGCCTGTTCGCAGAGTCCGGCCTGGAGTTCTTCGTTTCCAGCTCGTTCTCCAAGTCGTTCTCGCTGTACGGCGAGCGCGTGGGCGCACTGTCGGTGGTCACCGCCTCGAAAGACGAGAGCACCCGCGTGCTGTCGCAGGTCAAGCGCGTGATCCGCACCACTTACTCCAACCCGCCAACCCACGGCGCAACCATCGTTGCCACCGTGCTGAACAGCGCCGAACTGCGCCAGATGTGGGAAACCGAGCTGGCCGAAATGCGCGAGCGCATTCACGGCATGCGCAAGCAGATGGTTTCGCTGCTGGCCGAATACGGCGCCACCCGCGACTTCAGCTTCGTCGGTCGCCAGGTCGGCATGTTCTCCTACTCGGGCCTGACCGTAGAGCAGGTCGCCCGCCTGAAGAACGATTTCGGCATCTACGCCCTGGACACCGGCCGCATCGCCGTGGCCGCGCTGAACCAGAGCAACATTCACGTGGTCACCAAGGCCATCGTGGAAGTGCTGTAACTGCTTGATTTGTCAGGGGGCGGCTTGACTTCCCCCAGATAATCAGTAAGATACGCGCAGATTCCGCGATAGCTCAGTCGGTAGAGCAAATGACTGTTAATCATTGGGTCCCTGGTTCGAGTCCAGGTCGCGGAGCCAAATACTGAAACCTCCAGGTGCGTCAGCATTTGGAGGTTTTTTTGTGGGCTTCCTTTACGCCCACGAACTCATGGTTACTGTATCGTCTAAACCTTTTGACGAGTACAAGCCTGCATGTCAGCCAACGATTTCGCCCTCGACGCCCAGCAAGCGGTGGCCATCAGCGCCCGGCAAGCCCTGCTCGCCGACCACCAGGGCACCTTTGCAGTGGGCGGCTGCATCATCGAAAACGCCACTGGCAAAATAGTGGTCGCCCTGCACAATCAGGTGCTCAAGCCCTTCGCGGGGAGCCAGGCACAACCGCCCTACCGGCTCCATGACCCGACGGCACACGGCGAACGGCAACTGGTCGACTGGTATTATGACAATCAGCACGCACTTGGCCTTCCCCCCACCCATGAACTGACCGTCATTACGTCACTCGACCCCTGTGCAATGTGCGCGGGGGCGTTGATCACGGCCGGCTTCAACGTAGCGGTAAGTGCGCACGATAGCTTTGCCGGAATCAATTATAACGGCCGCTTCGATTTCCCAAGCTTGCCTGCAGGGCCGCGATTGCGCGCACAAGCCAGGTGGGGTTACTACGCCGTTGGCACCCCGTGGGACCGTGGCTACGTGGGTTCAGTGAACGGGCCAGTCTATGCTGGCGAATGCATCGACGCAGCGACCCTGAGCCTTACCCGCTCCGTATTCGAAGCCAGCGTCAACCTGGTGCATGACGAAAGCAGCAGCACGGGCTTGACCCCTTCTGCGTTGAAAGACCCGGCCACCCTGCCCGCCTTGAGCACGGTACGCCAAGCCCTGGAAAGCCTGAGCCGGTGGAGCCTGCGCGTAAAAAGCGAAAACCCGCGCATACCTGGCCTCGAACTGGCCGAACCGCTGCTGGACACTGCCCTGCAGAGCGTATCGGGTAATGCCGTAGCCATGCTGGACCCGTTCGGCAATCTACTGGCGTGCCTGGCCGGGGCAGAACAGCGCTCCCCCATACGTACTGCTTTCATGGAGACCACGCGCAGTTACGCTGCTTTGCGCTGGCGACTGATGAACTACGAAGAATCGGCTGTTCGAGACGAAGCGCTTCAATACCTGCCTCACCCACGTCACTGCACGTTCATCCTGTTGCGCTTTCCAAACCCCGCCGAGAGCGAAGCAGTCATGACGCTGGGCGCATATGGCTCCACTGTAGAACGACACACGCTACCGTCATTTCCTTCCAGCCTGCAGTACGTAATGCTCCCTGCCGGCTGCACCGCCAAGGCTGTAGCCCAACTGGCACAACGCCTACCGCCGTTCTATACCAGCAACGTTGAGGTTGCGCCTTGTCAGGTACACGATGAGGCTTTGATCGAGGCAGTATCCAGCGGCCTGGCTCAGGCTCAGCGTGCTGAACCGGTTGCCGAAAGGGGTATGGTGACTTCGCGCCCCTGATCGACCAGGCTCCAGACCAGCAGCTTGGCTGGCTGGGTCTTGCTGGCGTTGCGCGACACACTGTGCACGGTGCCGGGTGCTTCGTACCAGTATTCTCCGGCCTTGTAGGTTTTCTCCGGCTCGTCATTCAGCTTCGATACCACCGCCCCTTCCAGTACGTAGGCCATGACGGCGCCTGGGTGCTGGTGGGCGGGTGAAGCTTCGCCGGGGGCGTAGCTGACGGTGAGCATGACGGCGGTTTTACCTGGGGCGTTGGAGGGCTGCTGTTGCTGCAGGACCTTGACCTGGTCGGCGACATCGCCGTGGGCCCAAGCTGGGGTCTGGGCGGCGAGCAGGGCGAAAAGGAAGATGGCTAAGGGTTTCATGGGCTTTTTCCTGGAGGGCAGATGCCTGCAGGTTAGGCCCTGAGGGGCTGATGACAAATGGCCAATCCGGGGGAAATGCAGGGGGCCGATTTTTCGCCTGTGCCGGCCTCTTCGCGGGTAAACCCGCTCCCACAGGTACGGTGGCCCACTCTGGGCCTGTGAAATATCTGTGGGAGCTGGCTTGCCGGCGATTGGGCTGCACAGCAGCCCCAGAGATTTCAGGAGGGTGTCAGAAATTTTGTGTTCGGGCATAACATGAGTAAGAGGTGCATGTATGCCAACCAAAAAGAAAACCTTGCGTGACCTGCCCAAAATT
>NZ_JBJDNB010000027.1:0-97652 GCF_044900445.1 Pseudomonas sp. NPDC089407 | reverse complement strand
ACCCAGCCCTTCCGGGCTGCGCTGTCTCGCAGAGAACATTGGCCTTTGTGGGAGCGGGCTTGTCCCGCGAAGAAGGCAACCCGGTGTCTGGCACCGGCTTTGCCGGTGTTCGCGGGACAAGCCCGCTCCCACAAGTTTCGTTAAATCAATAAGTTAGAGTTTGTTCTATGAGAGCGGGCAAGCCCGCGAAGAGGCCGAACCTGCGAGTGAAGATCAGCGCCCGCGTCGCCGCGACACCCGCGCCTCGATATTCTTGCGCCCGATCAGCAGCGGCGGCTTCTCCACCACTGGCTCATCGGCCAGCCACTTGTACATCACCAGGCAGTCCACCAGCCCCAGGCGGGCATGGCGATAGGCCTTGGGCAAGCGGCCAACGGTCTCGAAGCCCAGCTTGTGCCACAGCGCCACGGCCACTTCATTGCTGGCGACCACCGAGTTGAACTGCAGGGCCAGAAAACCTTCCTGGCGGGCCAGCTTCTGCGAGTGCTCGCACAGCAACCGGGCCACGCCGCGCCCCCGTGCCTGTTCGCAGACCATGTAGCCGCAATTGCCCACATGCGCGCCAGGCCCGGCCGCATTGGCCTTGAGGTAGTACGAGCCGAGCAGTGCGCCGTCCTCTTCGGCCAGCAGCGTGTGCAAGGGCAGCTCCAGCCACAGTTGGCGGGCCTGTTCGACGTTCAGGGCGGGGTCGAAAGCGTAGGTTTCACGGGCCTGGACAACGGCCTGAAAGGTGGGCCAGAAGCGCTCGAAGTCTTCGGCCATCATGGGGCGGATGTGGATCATGCGGGTTCCTGCGCGGGCTAAGGGGCCCAGTCTGGAGGGCTCGGCGCCGTCGTGCAAGGGCGACGGCGCCGTTCGGGCTCAGCTGCTGGCCTTGCCCACGGCATCCATGGCCCGCGCCGAGTAGACCAGCGCGGCACCGGCGTTCATTGCCACGGCCACGCCGAGTGCCTCGGCAATTTCCTCGCGGCTGGCGCCATGCTTGACCGCCTGCTGCGAGTGCACGGCGATGCAGCCGTCGCAGCGGGTGGTCACGGCCACGGCCAACGAGATCAGCTCGCGGGTCTTGGCGTCCAGGTGGTTGGTCTTGGCCCCGGCACCGCTGGCGGTCATGTAGCCGGCCACGGTGTCGGGGGACAGTTGCTTGAGATCGCCGATGCCGGCCATCAACTGCTTACGGTAGGCGTCCCAGTCCATCATGCTCATCGTCGTCACCTTGGGGTGGTTGCGAGTGGAGCTTTCAGGCTAGCCGAAGCGTGGCAGGTGTGAGGCTTGTACTTTGGTGCAAGCGAAATGAGCCGTTAGGCTGCGCACTATGGGAGTGGGATTGCTCTGATGTCAGTCAGTTAAACAGTAGCGGCTGACAGGTGCTTGCCTTGAGGTGTTGGGTGCCAGTGAGATCGAGCGCCGCCCGCGCGGCGCTTCGCGGCACAAGGCCGCCCACATCTGTTTCGGGCCAATCATGCCTGTGTCGTTGGCGTGCGTACCGTGGGTGCATGGCTGGAAATTGATGAAGAGCAGGGGCGCAGCCGACATCGAATGGAACAAACAAGGCGGGCAGAGGTGATCTCACAGGATTGACTGGCCCGAAACAGATGTGGGAGCGGCCTTGTGCCGCGAAGCGCCGCGCGGGCGGCGCTCGATCACACAGGCGATGCAAAAGGCGCGGTGAACGCTCTCACTTCACTCAGATGTAGATAAACACCAGCACCAATGCCGCAACCACGGCCCACTTCTCCAGGTAGTAGCGCATGCGATTACGCTTCTTCAGCGCCTTGCCGCGCTCACGGATCTTGTAGATGCGGGTGAACAGGCGGTTGATGCCGCCGGTCTTGTCGCCGGCAGTGTTCGGCGCGGCGGCAGCGGCCATGACGTTGCGGCTGAACCAGCGGTTGAACGCGGTTGCCCAGCGGTACTTGAGCGGGCGCTCGACATCGCAGAAAAGGATGATGCGGTTGTGTTCGGTGTTGTTGGCCGCGTAGTGGATGAAGGTTTCGTCGAAGACCACCCCCTCGCCATCGCGCCACGAATACTTTTCACCGTCTACGTCGATGTAGCAACCGTCATCGTTCGGCGTGTCCAGGCCCAGGTGGTAGCGGTACGAACCGGCATACGGGTCACGGTGACGCACCAGCTTGGCGCCCGGTGGCAGGGTGGCGAACATGGCCGCCTTGACCGTACCAATGCCTTGCAGCAGCTCGGTGGTACGGGGACACAGGGCCATCGCCGATGGGTGGCTCTCGCCGTACCACTTCAGGTAAAAACGCTTCCAGCCGGTCTTGAAGAATGAATTGAAACCGACGTCATCGTAATTCTCGGACTTCTTGATTTCGCCCACTTGCAGCAACTGGCGGCCCTCCTCGCGGATTTCCTGCCAGTGGTCCTGCAACGGTTTCAACTCGGGGAATGCCTCGACCGGCAGATAGGGCTTGGCCGGATGCTTGGAAAACAGGTACAGGAAGCTGTTGACCGGGGCCAGGAAACTGGAGTGGTCGCCCAGCTGACGGGTCAGCTTGTGGCGCACCCGACCGCGCAGGTGAACATAGGCGATCGAGAGGACGAAGATAAGTACGAGTGCAATTTTCATGGACGTTTACTTGTCGAAAAATGGCCATGCTTGATGGCATTAGCCCGCCAGCATAAACAATCATGAGGGTTATTTGCACTTATTGTTGCGAAACTGCAGGGCGACATTGGTGTAATACCCTACAGTCTTGCGCAAACGTTTCAGGTTCAGGAGTTCGTATGGTTCAGGATCTACGCCCCAGTGGCAGCCCGTTCAAGCGGCTGTTCTTCGCCTTGCCGGTCAGCGATGCCCAGCGCCGGGCGTTGGCCCAGTGGCGGCGCAACCTGAACCTGCGCAGTGGCAAGCCGGTGCCGGCTGCCAACTTCCATGTGACGTTGCTGTTCCTGGGTGACGTGGATGCCGCTCAGGTGCCTGCAATCTGTGCGGCGGTCGACCAGTTGACGCTACCAGGCTCGGCGCCACGCTTGCTGCTCGACCGCCTGCAGGTGTGGCCGCGGGTCGGCGCCCTGGTGCTGGAGGCGCAGCAGGTACCGCCGGCACTGCTGCAACTGGTGTACGGCCTGCAGCAGGCGCTGCTGCCGTTGGGGGTGGAAGCGGCCAGCCGCGATTATCGCCCGCACCTGACCCTGTCCAGGGATTACCGCGGCCAGCCGCCAGAGGCTGCCAGTGCGCCGGAATTTTTCCTCGGCGCCCGTCACTTCGGCCTGTACGAGTCACGCAAAGGCGCCTACTGGCCCTTGGCTCAGTGGCCGCTGGCGCAATGACCGTGGCTTACAACTCGGGGGTGTATTTGACCGTCAACAGGAAGTTGCGCGGCTCGCCGTAGTTGTTGCTGCCATTGAGCTGGTTGAAGCCTGCGACCCAGTACTTCTTGTCGAACAGGTTGTTGGCGTTGACGGCAACGTTCACTTCAGGCGTCAGCTGGTAGGCCAGGCGTGCACTCCACACCGTGTAGCCGGGCACGGTGTAGGTACGCTCGTAGCCCAAGGTGTGGCTCTGGGTGGTGAAACCCAGGCCGGTGCTCCAGCGTTGGCTGTCCAGCGGCAAGGTGTAGTCGGCCCATGCACGCAGCATGTGCTTTGGGGTCCACTGGCTGAAGGTGCGGCCTTTTTCGTCTGGGTCGTCCAGGAACTTGGTGGTGTTGTAGGTGTAGCCGGCAAACAGTTGCAGGCCGCTCAGCACTTCGCCGCTGATCTCTGCCTCAACACCCTGGCTGCGCACCTTGCCGGCAGCGGTAGAGCAGTACCAGTCGTCGCAGGCGAAGCCCGAGGCCACATCGGTGACTGCGCGGTTTTCCTGGTCATAGCGGAACAGGGCAAGCGAGGCGTTGACCCGGCCGTCGAGCAGCTCACCCTTCAGGCCCGTTTCGTAGTTGCTGCCGATGATCGGTTTGAGTGGCGTATTGCCCACCGCGCGTTCGGTTTGCGGGACAAACACATCGGTGTAGCTGGCGTACCAGGCCCATTCGCGGGTCAGGTCGTAGATGAAGCCGGCATAGGGGGTGACTTGCCCCGATTCGGTCATGCGGCTGGTCGGGTAGCGGGTACCCGGGTCGGTCAGGTTATTGAAGTCGATCGAGTCCCAGCTGTAGTCGAACCAGCTGACACGCGAGCCGAGAATCAGCGTAAGGTCCTGGGTCGGTTTGACGCGCCAGGCACCATACAGGCCCTTCTGGCGGATGTCGTAGCTGGCCCGGTTGGAGCGTGCCAGGTCGCCGTCGAAGACGCTGTCACGGCTGGGCTCCGGGCGATCATGGTCGATGGTGAAGATGTTGCCGCCCGCATCAAAGTTGCGCCAGTAGGCGTCGTCCGAGGTCAGCTTGGAGTAGTTGCCGCCCAAGGTGATTTCGTGGGCCAAGGGGCCAGTGTCGAAGTGGCCGACCACGTTCATGTCCAGGCCGAGTTTGGTCGAGTGAAAATCAGTGAGCCAGTCGGCGTAAGTGATGCCGCTACCGTCGGGTTCAACGCCTACGCCGGTGCTCTGCACGCGCTGGTGAGTGGACGTGTTCACTTCGTCCATACGCACGGCCGCGGCCTTGAACGCCCAGTCATCGTTGAAGCGGTGTTCCAGGTCCAGGTAGTAGGTGGTGACGTCGTTCTCTGCGCGGCTCCAGCGCGCGCCGGTGTAGGTGGAGCGCGGCAAGTCGATGGCCTGGCCGGTGGCGTAACGCGGCAGGCCACGCAGCATCGGCCTGGACTGCTGTCGGCTGTAGCTGATACCGCCGCCTACGGTGGTTGCATCGCTGAGGTCAATGTCCAGCGCACCGTACAGCGAGTGGTTCTTGGTCCACACATAATCGATGAAGCTGTCGCTCTGGTCTTCGTCGGCGACAAACCGCCCGCGCACTCGGCCGTCGCTGGTCAGCGGGCCGCCGGCATCCAGTTGCAGGCCGTAATGGTCCCAGGAACCGGCCTTGCCGGTGAGGGTGACGGTCGGTGCTGCCTGGCCGCGCTTGCGCACCAGGTTGATCGCGCCACCTGGGCTGCCGGTGCCTTGCAGCAGGCCCGAAGCCCCGCGCAGCACTTCGACGCGGTCGAAGAACACCAGGTCCTGGGTCGCCCAGTTGCCCAGCGAGTAGTTGTTGCGCGGGATCGGCACGCCGTCGTACTGCCAGTCGTCGATCTGAAAGCCGCGCGAAGTCACCACCACGCCTGGGCCAATGCCCTGTGCGCCGACAATGCCAGTGGTGTGGTTGAGTGCGTCCTGCAAGTCAGTGATGGCTTGGTCATCCAGTTGCTTGCGGGTGATGACGGTGACTGACTGGGGGATTTCCTTGAGCGTGTGGCTGCCTTTGCCCACGGTCACCGCACGCGCGGCATACGAGCCGCTGCCTTCGCTGGTGGCGCCCAGGTAGTTGTCGTTGATGCTGGTGGTGCCCAGCTCCATTACGTCATCCCCCAGGCTGGCAGGGGCCACGCTGAAGTGGCCCTCGGCGGACACTCGCAACTGCAGGCCACTGCCGGCCAGCGCGGCCTGCATCGCCTGTTCGGCGCTCATCTGGCCAACCACGGCAGGCGCCTGCTTGTCGTGCACCAGCCCAGGTTCCAGGGCGATGATGTGCCCGCTCTGGCTGGCGATACGGTTGAGCGTATGGGCAAGGCTGGCGGGCGGCAGGTCGAATGCCAGGGTTTGCGCCTGGGCTAGCACATTGAAGCTGGCAAAGGCGGCGACAAGAGGCAGGGCGCGGGGCCAGGGGTTGTACACGGATTACTCCCGAATGAAGTGGCTTTCAGGAGGTATGTGGGACGAGCACCGAAAACTTGCCAGCTTTGCGAATGATTTTCAGAAATATTTTCATTGGTTGGTTTTTCGATCAATCAAGGTCAGCCAGGGGCCGTAGCGTTCTACGGTGATCGGCAACGCTTCAGCCAATGCCGAGAGGGCCTGTTGCGGTTGGTCCAGCGGGAACACACCTTGCACACGCAGGTCACGTGCGGCGGGGGCAAGCCGGATGTAGCCACGCTGATAGGGGCGCAGTGCTTCGACCACGGCACGCAGTGGCTGGTCGAGCACCTCCAGGCGGCCGTCCAGCCAAGCGGCCCGTTGCAGTTGCTCGCCGCTCAGGCGCTCGATGCCGTGGTTGTGCAGCAAGGCTGCCTGACTTTGTTGCAGCTCTGCCCACTGGCCATCGACCAGGCTGACGCGGACACTGTGTTGCAGCACCACCACGCGGGTGGCATTGGCTTCCTGGCTGACCAGAAAACGCGTACCCAGCGCCTGCACGTACCCCTGTGCCGTGCGCACCCGCAGTGGCCGCTGTGGGTCGCGCGCCACCTGGATCAACAACTCACCGTGGCGCAGCAGCAACAGCCGTTGTCCGCCATCGAACTGCACATCCACGGCGCTGGCGCTGTTCAGGCTCAGGCGGCTGCCGTCGGCCAGTGTAAAGCTGCGCCGCTCGCCGCGGCCGGTGTGCAGGTCGGCCAGCCAGCCTTGGGCCGTGTCGCTGCGCCATCCGCCCCACAGGGCCGAGCCGAACAGGCCGAGGCTGGCCATGGCGCCCAGCATTTCACGGCGTGAGCGGGTCGGTTGCAGCAGCAAGCGGCGTGCTTCTGCGGCTTGGCCAGGGGCGCGTTGCTCCAGGCGGTGCAAGGTGGCGAACGAATAGCCGAGGCGTTGCTCCAGGCGCTGCCAGGCTTGCTGGTGGGCAGGGTGTTGCTGCAGCCACATTTCCAGACGTTGCAGCAATGCCTGGTCAGGTGTGGCGGCGCGCAGCGCGACCATCCAGTCGATGGCCTGCTCGCTGACGCGGTCCAGGTCAGGCCTGCTCATACCTCAAGCTCGCACAGGTAGCATTGGCGCAACGCCTGCTTCATGTAGCGGCTGACGGAGCGCTCGCTGATCTGCAGTCTTACGGCGATGTCGGCGTAAGTCATACCGTCCAGCTGGCTGTACAGGAAAGTGGCTTTAACCACCGTTGGCAAGCCATCCAGCACTTGGTCGATTGTTACCAAGGCCTCGATCAGCAGCAACTGCTCCTCGGCGGAGGGGGCGACAGCCTCGGGCAGCCGGGCCAGATGTTCCAGGTAGGCCTGTTCGAGTTGGCGGCGGCGATGGCGGTCGAAGATCAGCCGGCGGGCGATGACTGTCAGGTAGGCGCGCGGCTGCTGGAGGCTGTCCGGGTCGACCCGTGCGCCGAGCATTTGGCAGAACGTTTCGGCCGCGGTGTCTTCGGCATCGGCGTGGTTGCGCAGGCGTTTGTGGATGTGCTGGAGCAACCAGCGATGATGGTCGCTGAAGAAGAAGCCCAGTTTTCGGGTTGATGTGCTGTCCAACGCCTGGCATCCGTCGTGAGTGAAAATCGTTCTCAATAGTAGCCGGGTCGTTTGATGTCCTGCAATGGGGCGTCAGTTAAGCAGTGAGGGCTGACAGGTGCTTGCCTTGAGATGCTGGGTGCCTATGCGATCGAGCGCCGCCCGCGCGGCGCTTCGCGGCGCAAGGCCGCTCCCACATCTGTTTCGGGCCAGTTACTCCTGTGCTTTTGGCGCGCGCACCCTGGGTGCATGGCTGCAGAATGCTGAAGAGCAGTGGCGCCGCCGGTATCGAATGGAACAAACAAGGCGGCCAGCGGTGAACCCACAGGAGTGATTGGCCCGAAACAGATGTGGGAGCGGCCTTGTGCCGCGAAGCGCCGCGCGGGCGGCGCTCGATCGCATAGGCGATGCCAAAGGCACGGCGAACACATAGGCTTTGGGAATCGGCTTCGTTACACCGGCAAACTCTGATACGGCAGCTCATCCCCCGGGCTGCGCTCGAACTGGCGCTTGTACTCGCGGCTGAACTGCGACGTGCTCTGGTAGCCCACCCGGTGCGCCGCCTGCGCCACGCCCAGGCCTTCGCCAATCAGCATCTGCTGCGCCTTGAGTAGCCGCAGGCGCTTGAGGTACTGCATCGGCGCCATGTCGGTGCAGCGCTTGAAGTGCTCGTGAAAGGTCGAAACGCTCATGTTGGCGCGCGCGGCCAGGGCTTCCACGCTCAATGGCTCGCTGTAGTGCTCACGCAAGTGGGCGAGGGCTGCGCCAATGCGGGCGAAGTGCCCTTGCTGTTCCACCAGCGCCCGCAACACGCCAGCCTGCGGGCCGCGCAGGGCGGTGTACAACACCTCGCGCACGCGCGCCGGGCCCAGTACTTTGGCATCCAGCGGGTCCTGCAGGCAATGCAGCAGCCGCTCCACGCTTTCGCGCATCGGCGCATCCAGCGCTGCCGAGGTCATCGATTGCGGGGTTTGCGCCTGCACCGCAGCGTCTGGCGCCAGGTCCATGCTCTGCACCAACTCACCCAGCACGCCACGGTCAATGTCCACCGCCACGCCCAGCAGGGGCGCTTCGCGGGTGGCGAAGGTTTCGCACATGAACGGTACCGACAGCGCCTGCACCAGGTAATGCCCGGCACCGTATTCCAGGGTGCGCGGCCCCAAACGCGCCAGCTTGCTGCCCTGGGCCAGGATCATCAGGCTGGGTTCGTAGATCTGCGGGCTGCTGGCCACGTAGTGGTCCCAGCTCAGTACCTGTACCTGGGGCAGGTGGGTGGGTACGAAGCCTGGCCGTACGGCGAGGCAGCGGATCAGTGCGCAAAGCGGCGCGTTGGCGTCGACGTGGCGGGTCAGTTGCATGGTCAACCAGAGGGCAGAGAATCAGACAGCCTAATCATCGCAGATTGACTGCGTAGCGCCAGATGGCGCTTGGCATGTTCGGAGAATCAGGCATGCATGCCGGAGAATCAGCCGTGGGCGAAGCAACAAACGGCGCGCAGAATGCGCCGCCTGAATCGTTTCACTTTCTTGCGAGGCCCTGCATGTACACCGCCATCGGTTACGCCGCCCAAACCCCCACCAGCCCACTGGCCCCCATGACGTTCGAGCGCCGTAGCCCGCGGCCGGACGATGTCGCCATCGAGATCCTGTACTGCGGCGTGTGCCACTCCGACATCCACCAGGCGCGCAATGAATGGGGCATTGCCGTGTACCCGCTGATGCCAGGCCACGAGATCATCGGCCGGGTCACGGCGGTGGGCGATCAGGTCACCACGCACAAAGTCGGTGACCTGGTCGGCGTTGGCTGCATGGTCGACTCCTGCCGTCACTGCGAGGCCTGCGCCAAGGACCTGGAGCAATACTGCCTGGAAGGCCCGACCATGACCTACGCCACCCCGGACCGGGTCGACGGCAGCAACACCATGGGCGGTTACTCCAGCAGCATCGTGGTCAGCGAGCACTTCGTGGTACGCATCCCGGCCGGCATGGACCTGCCCAGCGCCGCGCCCATCCTGTGCGCCGGCATCACCACCTATTCGCCGCTGAAGCACCACGGCGTCGGCCCGGGCCACAAGGTCGGCATCCTCGGCATGGGCGGCCTGGGCCACATGGGCATCAAACTGGCCAAGGCCTTGGGCGCGGAAGTGACCCTGTTCACCCGCTCCCAGGCCAAAGCCGAGGAAGCCCGGCGCCAGGGGGCCGACCATGTGATCGTGTCCACCGATGCCGAGCAGATGCGCGCTGCAGCCGAACGTTTCGATTTCCTGCTCGACACCATTCCGGTGCAGCACGACCTGAACCCGTACCTGGAAACCCTGAAGTTCGACGGTGTGCACATTCTGGTCGGCCTGATCGAGCCGATCGACCCGGCGGTGCACGCGGCCAACCTGGTACTCAAGCGCCGGGTGCTGGCGGGGTCGTTGATTGGCGGCATTGCGGAAACTCAGGAAGTGCTGGATTTCTGCGCCGAGCACGATATCCGTTGCGATATCGAGATGCTGGATATTCGCAACATCAACCAGGCGTATGAGCGCATGATTGCGGGGGATGTGAAGTACCGGTTTGTGATCGATATGGCCACTTTGCAGGGTTGATTGATCGGTTGCCAGGGCCGGCCTCTTCGCGGGTAAACCCGCTCCTACAGGGGACGTAACAAAGTTCAGAATCTGTGCAGTCCTTGTAGGAGCGGGTTTACCCGCGAATAGGCCAGCCCAGGCAACAAAGATGCTGGACCGGTTACCAGACCATCGCCCTGTCCCAGCCTTTCCAGAACAACCACCGCCGCACTTCGCCATGCGCCCCGGTCCCGATCTGCCATGCTGGCCGCCCGCTGTCCAGGGCAATCACCGACACAATCCCCGCATGGCTCGCCGCCACTAGCGTACGCCCGTCGACACTGATATCCATGGCACTGATGGTCGACCCCAGGTAGTGCTCCCAATGCTCCCTACCGTCTTCGCCAAACGCCCGCAGGTAGCCATAGGCATCCCCCACGATGTACTCGCCAGCGCGTGCCACCACGGCGTACACCCGCGCGCCGTCCTGCACCAGCGGGGTACGCGGGTCCTGGCTGTAGTAGTCGGTTTGCAGCCCTGGCAGATCAGCCACCCGGGCTGCCAGCGTGGCACCGCTGTAGAAGTGGCAGGCGTTCAGGATCAATTGGTCGCCGGCCCGGTTGAACAGCGCAAAGTGCGGGTATTCGCTGCCGGGGCCGATCTCGGCCACAAGCCTGAGCTGGTCGTCCAGCACCCGATGCCGGCTGCCTTGCTCACCCACCACGATCCAGCGGCCATCCGCCGACACTGCGCCATGCTCCATGCTCAGCCCAAGGTTGATGTCTTCCGGCTCGGTACCTTCAGCCAACTCATCGAAAATTCGCGTCTGGTTTGGCAGCAGGCGAGTCGCGCCCTCGGTGGCCAATACAAAGGTGCCTTCGGCACTTACCAGCAGCACGCGCTGGCCATCGGGGAAGGGCGTCAGCGTGGTCGGCGTGGGCGGCAGGTCGAATGGTTCGAACGGGTAACCCGCTGGCAACCCCTCCAACCCGGTCGGCCAGGCCAGGCGCTGCACCTGCGGGCCGCCCCAGCCATCGGTCACGCGCACACCTTCGGCATTGGCCAGGGCGAAGTAGCGCCGCGCCGGGCAGCGACCGAAGTGCTCGATGCCGATCACCGGGGTCACCCCATGGTGGTCGATACGCACCACCTGGCCCTTGTCGTAGGGCATGCCGATGCGGGCCAGCAGGCTGTTGTCATCCAGCAGCAAGACATTGCTGATACCTTGGCCGTGGTCATCGAGCAACGGCAGCAGGGGTTGATGCGCAGGGGGCCAGGCGGCGCGGAAGGCCTGGCGTTGTTGCTCGTCGGCACCTGGGAGGTTGGCCACCTGCAGGGCTGCCAGCCAGGCGTCGAGCAGGTGCCCGGTGGCTGGCACCGGTGGCTCTTCGAGGCTGTCCCAGCCTTGCGCACGGCCTTGCGCGATGTAGTCGTTGACGGCCTGGGCATAGGCGGTAACCGCCTGTTGCCATTGCTGCTGGGGGTGCTGCTTGTCCATGAGCGGATCGGGCTCCTTGTTACATGCGTTTCATACAAAGCGCGCATGGTACTCCTTCTGCCTGACTTGCGGTTGTGAGGCCCCGGCTTGACGCGTACCATGCCGGGCATTCCTATTCATAACAAAGCGTACGTCGGCAGCCTTGCAAGCGGGGGGGCTGGCGTGCGACCTGTTGCCTTGTCTGCGGAGAAGCATTTTTCACCCATGAACGGACCCACTCCCACCCACATGCCGCCCACGACGGGCGGCGGCAGCTGGCTGAGCGTTATTGCCCTGGCCTTGGCGGCCTTCATCTTCAACACCACCGAATTTGTTCCGGTGGCGTTGCTCAGCGACATTGGCCGCAGCTTCGACATGAGCACCGCCCAGGTCGGCCTGATGCTGACCATCTACGCCTGGGTGGTGGCGCTGGCCTCGTTGCCGATGATGCTGCTGACCCGCAATATCGAACGGCGGCGCCTGCTGCTGTTCGTGTTCCTGGTGTTCATCGTCAGCCACTTGTTGTCGTGGCTGTCGCAAAGCTTTGCCATGTTGCTGGTCAGCCGTATCGGCATTGCCCTGGCGCATGCGGTGTTCTGGGCCATCACCGCCTCGCTGGCCGTGCGCGTGGCGCCGCCAGGTCAGCAGGCCAAGGCGCTGGGCCTGCTGGCCACCGGCACCACCCTGGCCATGGTCCTGGGTATCCCATTGGGCCGCGTGGTGGGCGAGGCGCTGGGCTGGCGCATCACCTTCCTGAGCATTGCCGGGGTGGCGCTGGCCACCATGCTGTGCCTGATGAAATCGCTGCCGCTGCTGCCCAGCCAGAACTCCGGCTCGCTGCGCAGCTTGCCGATCCTGTTCAAGCGCCCGGCGTTGGTCATTACCTACCTGCTGGTGACGCTGGTGATCACGGCGCAGTTCACCGCGTACAGCTACATCGAGCCGTTCGCCCTGCACGTGGCACAGATCGGCGGCGAGCGCACCACGCTGTTGTTGCTGCTGTTCGGCGGCGCCGGGGTGTTTGGCTCGCTGTTGTTCAGCCGCTACAGCGAACGCTTTCCGCATGGCTTTCTGGTGGGCTCGATCGGCGTGCTGGCGGCATGTCTGCTGCTGCTGTTGCCGCTGTCGGGCAACTTCTACCTCTTCGCGGTGTTGAGCATGTTCTGGGGTGTGGCGATTCTCAGCTTCAGCCTGTCGCTGCAGTCCAAGACGCTGAAACTGGCGTCTGACGCTACCGACGTGGCCATGGCGCTGTTCTCGGGCATCTACAACATTGGCATTGGTGGTGGTGCGTTGCTGGGCAGTATCGTCAGCAGCCAGATGGATGTGGCGGATATCGGGCTGGTGGGCGGTAGCGTGGCGGTGGTCGGATTGCTGCTGGCAATGGCCAGCACCCGACGCTTCCGCGAGGCGCTGACACACTGACTGGGCAGCCTTGATTGGGGTACCGGCCTCCTTTGCGGGTGAACCCGCTCCCGCAATGGGCCGCGCAAGCTTTCAGGGCTTGAGCAAGGCTCAGCTATTCCAGTCCGGCGCAAATGCCGGGCTGACTACGCGTTGGTCCTTCGGCAGCGCGGCTATCGCTGCGCGGTCTTCGTCATCCAGGTGCACGGTCAATGCTGCCAAGTTGGCCAGCTGGTTTTCACGGCTGCTGGCCTTGGGTATCGCTGCCACACCGTCCTGGTCCAGCAGCCACTTCAGCGCCACCTGGCTAGGCAGTACGCCGTGCTTGCGGGCGATGTCCTGGATCACCGGCTGCGCCGCCGCCTGGCCCCGGGCCAGCGGGGTGTAGGCGGTGAGCAGCAGGTCACGGCTGCGGGCGTAGTCGAGCAGCGGTTGCTGGCTGAGCAGTACGTGGTATTCCACCTGGATCGCCGACAGCGGCGCGCCCAGCGTTTCCACCACCTGGCGCAGCAGCCCCAGCGGGAAGTTGGCCACGCCGATGTGGCGCGCCTTGCCCTCGTCACGCAGGGCCACCAGGGTGTCGATGCTGCGGGCCAGGTCCCAGTCCTGGCCAGGCCAGTGGATATGGAACAGGTCGACCTGCTCGGTACCCAGGGCGCGCAGGCTGTCTTCCAGCGACTGGCGCATGGCCTTGGGCTCCAGGCGATCCCACCACACCTTGGTGGTCAGGTGGATCTGTTCGCGCGGCACATCGCTGTCGCGCAGGGCCTGGCCGACGGCCGCTTCGTTGTCGTAGGCGGTGGCGGTGTCGATGTGCCGGTAACCCACGTCCAGGGCCTGGTGTACGGCCGCGGTGCACTCGCTGCCGGTCATTGGCCAGGTGCCGAGGCCGATTGCAGGCAGGTCCAGGCCGTTACGGGTGGTAAGCCTTTGCATGTAAATTCCTTGTACGGTGGGCAGGGTTGGCGGTCGATGGTCGATCATCAGCACGACACGGGCCATGCGTGCGAGGCACAAAGTGGTCGATCAGCGAACACAAATTGCGTTCAACCTGGACAAACGGCAAATGAACTTCCTTATCCTGCGGCATCTCTTCTAGAATCCGAGCTGTTGCATCCGCCAGGCCAGGCCTGTGCGGCCTTCCCTGGGCGTAGCGTGCCGCCGCGCCGTCATCGAGAGAGCCATGAGTTCCAGCACACCGCTGTCCGGCGTCAACCAACCCTTGCGCGGCATCGCCCTGGTGGTAGTGGCGACGTTCCTGTTTGCCAGCCACGACGCCTTGTCCAAATTCCTTGGCGGCCTGTACCCGATCGTCATGGTGGTGTGGGCGCGTTATGTAGTGCATACGCTGCTGATGGCCGGCATCTTCCTGCCCAAGTCCGGCCTCAACGTACTGCGCACCCGCCGTCCGCTGTTGCAGACCTTGCGCGCCCTGAGCCTGTTGAGCACCAGCCTGCTGTTCACCACTGGCCTGCAATACCTGCCGCTGGCCGAGGCCACGGCGGTCAACTTCCTGGCGCCGGTGCTGGTCACCGCGTTGTCGGCGCCGCTGTTGAAAGAGCGGGTGACGGTCGGGCAGTGGGTGGCGGTGGTGCTGGGCTTTATCGGCGTGCTGATAGTGGTGCACCCGGGTGGGGCAATGTTCACCCCGGCGATCCTGTACCCGTTCGGTTCGGCATTGGGCTTCTGTTTCTACCAGTTGCTGACGCGCATCCTGGCTGCGCATGACAGCCCGACCACCAGCAACTTTTATGCAGGGCTGTGCAACACCCTGGCGATGAGTGCGCTGGTGCCGTTCTTCTGGGAAGTGCCGCGCTGGGACCACGCCTTGCTGATGCTGGCGCTGGGTGGCTTCGGCATGACCGCGCACCTGCTGCTGACCCAGGCCTTCCGCCATGCGGCGCCGGCATTGCTGGCGCCGTTCAGCTATTGCCAGATCGTGTTTGCCGGGTTGCTTGGGCTGGTGGTGTATAGCCAGGTGCCGGATACCTTGAGCCTGGTGGGGATTTCGGTGATCTGCCTCAGTGGGCTGGGGGCGGCGTGGATGCAGCGGGGTAAGTGAAGTTTTGCGTTGGTGCGAAGAGGCGCATGGCTAAATTTTTTTTGCGCCTGTGAGATCGAGCGCCGCCCGCGCGGCGCTTCGCGGGACAAGCCCGCTCCCACTGTCTGTTTCGGGCCAGTCACTTCTGTGGGGGCACCGCTGGCCGCCTTGTTTGTTCCATTCGATATCGAAGGGGGCGCAGTTGCTCTTCAGCGATCACCAGCCATGCACCAAGGCTGCAACCCACCTGGCGCAGGAGTCATTGGCCCGAAACAGCTGTGGGAGCGGGCTTGTCCCGCGAAGCGCCGCACGGGCGGCGCTCGATCTCACAGGCACCAAACCTCTTATGGCGATCACCAGGCAGCCGTTACTCGATCCACAGCCGCCCCCGACAAAGCCAATCTACCGTGCCATGAACTGCAGGATGCGTTCCCGCAGCCAGCGTTCGGCCGGGTCGTTGTCCTGCGCGCCGCTCCAGACCATCGACAGCTCGGCTTCGGTGATGTCGAACGGTGCCGGGTCGGCGCGCAGGCTGCCATCGTCGGCCAGGGCGCAGGCAGCGTAGTCCGGCACCGTGGCGATCAGTTCGGTGTTGCGCAGCAGGGCGCGCAGGCTGCCGAACTGCGGCACGGCCAGCACCACCTTGCGGCAGCGGCCGATGCGCGCCAGGTCGAGGTCGATGTTGCCGCTCATGTCGCCGGAGAACGACACCATGACATGTGGGCGGGCGCAGTATTCGTCGAGTGTCAGCGGGCCGGGGCGGTCGTCGGCGCGCAGCACGCGCACGCCGATGTCACGCAGCTTACGGCGCTTGGCAGTGGCCGGCAGGTCCGTGGTGTAGCTCACCCCGACCGAGATTTCACCGCTGGCCAGCAGGCCCGGCATCAGCAGGAAGTTGGCCCGGCGCACGACCACGCTAATGTCCGGGGCCTCTTCGCGCAGGGCTTGCAGCAGGGCCGGGAACAGGCCGAACTCGGCATCGTCCGACAGGCCCAGGCGGAACACGTTGCAACTGTTGGCCGGCTCGAATTCGCGGGCACGGCTGATGGCAGCGGAAATCACGTCCATGGCCGGGCCCAGTTCGGCGAAGATCTGCATGGCTCTTGGCGTGGGCTCCATGGCCCGGCCACTGCGGATCAGCAGCGGGTCGTCGAACAGCTCGCGCAGGCGGGCGAGGGCGGCGCTGACGGTGGACTGGGTGATGAACAGCTTTTCACCGACGCGGGTCAGGTTGCGTTCGATCATCAGGGCTTCGAACAGCACCAGCAGGTTCATGTCGACGCGGCGCAGGTCGTTGCGGTTCATGGGGCTCGGGTTCCGGAGTAGAAGGCTTGGCGGTGTATTGAAGCATGTGGCAGGCCTGGTTGCCTTGTATGGATGTGCCGGCCCTGTCGCCGGCAAGCCAGCTCTCATAGAACAAACTCTAACTTATTGATTTGGTGAAACTTGTGGGAGCGGGCTTGTCCCGCGAACACCGGCAAAGCCGGTGCCAGACACCGCGTTGCCTGCTTCGCGGGACAAGCCCGCTCCCACAATGGCCATTGTTCTCTGCGAGACAGCGCAGCCCGCAAGGGCTGGGTAATCTCCCACAGGAACACCACAGGTTTGGCGTGTTATGGAGTCCTGTAGGAGCGGGTCACCCGCGAAGAGGCCGGTACAGGAAAGCTGACAGAGCCAACCTATCACCCTCCAATACCCACTCTATTAGAACTCTGCCCAAGCTCGGCTAGTCTTTCCCCTGGCCCCGCGAATTCCGCGTGCGGGCGGCGTTCCAGCACCTGCGTGCAAGACCGCGCTCACCCGCCGTGGCAGTTTCGCAAGCCCCGTATACACCTGATGAGGGGTAGCACGAGCCCACACGCTCGGCTGAAAGAACACCTGGCATAGACCGGAAATCTGGATAACCGACCCAAAGGTACCCGCAGATGTCGAACGAATCGAAATGCCCGTTCCATCAAACCGCAGGTGGCGGCACCACCAACCGTGACTGGTGGCCTGACCAGCTCAACCTCAGAATCCTTCATCAGCACTCGTCGAAGTCCGACCCGATGGACGCAGATTTCGACTACGCCAAGGCGTTCAAGAGCCTCGACTTCCAGGCCCTGAAGCAAGACCTGACCGCCCTTATGACCGATTCGCAGGACTGGTGGCCAGCCGACTTCGGCCACTACGGCCCGCTGTTCATCCGCATGGCCTGGCACAGCGCTGGCACCTACCGCATTGGCGATGGTCGCGGCGGTGCGGGCTCTGGCCAGCAACGCTTCGCCCCGCTCAACAGCTGGCCGGACAACGTCAGCCTGGACAAGGCCCGGCGCCTGCTGTGGCCGATCAAGCAGAAGTACGGCAACAAGATTTCCTGGGCCGACCTGATCGTGCTCACCGGCAACGTCGCCTTGGAATCCATGGGCTTCAAGACCTTCGGCTTCTCTGGCGGCCGCGCCGATGTGTGGGAGCCCGACGAGGATGTGTACTGGGGTTCGGAAAAGGTCTGGCTGGGCGGCGATACCCGCTACGGCAAGGAGCAGGTCAAGGCCCAGCCGCCGGGGCAGGGGGACCTGGTGGCCGAACCTGCCAAGCGCCCGGAAGAAGAAAGCCGTGACCTGAGCGGTGAGCGCAACCTTGAAAACCCGCTGGCCGCCGTGCAGATGGGGCTGATCTACGTGAACCCGGAAGGCCCGGAAGGCAACCCCGACCCGGTGGCTTCGGGCAAGGACATCCGTGACACCTTTGGCCGCATGGCCATGAACGACGAAGAAACCGTGGCGCTGATTGCCGGCGGTCACGCGTTCGGCAAAACCCACGGTGCCGGCCCTGCCGACAACGTCGGCCCCGAGCCGGAAGCAGCAGGCCTGGAACTGCAAGGCCTGGGCTGGCCCAACAAGTTCGGCACCGGCAAGGGCGGCGATACCATTACCAGCGGCCTGGAAGTGACCTGGACCTCGACCCCCACCCAATGGAGCAACGAGTACCTCAACAACCTGTTCAACTTCGACTGGGAGCTGACCAAGAGCCCCGCCGGTGCGCACCAGTGGACGCCGAAGCACGGCAAGGGCGCGGGCAGCGTGCCGGATGCCCATGACCCGGCCAAGCGCCATGCGCCGTCGATGCTCACCTCTGACCTGGCGCTGCGTTTCGACCCGATCTACGAGCCGATCGCCCGTCGCTTCAAGGATAACCCCGACCAGCTGGCGGATGCCTTCGCCCGTGCCTGGTACAAGCTGATTCACCGCGACATGGGCCCGCTGGCACGCTATCTGGGGCCGGAAATGCCCAACGAAGAGCTGCTGTGGCAAGACCCGATGCCGAAAGTCGAGCACCCGCTGGTGGGTGAGCAGGACATTGCTGCGCTCAAGGCCAAAGTGCTGGCAACCGGCCTGAGTGTTGGCGAGCTGGTGGCTACGGCATGGGCGGCGGCATCGACCTTCCGTGGCTCGGACAAGCGTGGCGGGGCCAACGGTGGCCGCCTGCGCCTGGCGCCGCAGAAAGACTGGGCGGCCAACCAGGGCACCGGCAAGGTGCTGGCGACACTGGAAAAGGTACAGGCCGAGTTCAATGCCGGCGGCAAGCGGATCTCGCTGGCCGACCTGATCGTCCTCGCCGGTGCCGCAGCAGTGGAAAAAGCCGCCAAGGACGCCGGGCATAACCTGCGCGTGGGGTTCCAGCCAGGCCGTGCCGATGCCTCGCAGGAACAGACCGACGTCGAGTCGTTCGCCGTGCTGGAGCCGCTGAGCGATGGCTTCCGCAACTTCAGCAAAAGCCGCTACAGCGTCAAGGCCGAGAAACTGCTGCTGGATAAAGCTCAGCTGCTGACCTTGACCGCACCCGAGCTGACCGTACTGATCGGTGGCCTGCGGGTGCTGGGCGCCAACCATGGCGGCAACACGCAGGGTGTATTCACCGACAAGGTCGGCACGCTGACCAACGACTTCTTCCGCAACCTGTTGGACATGGGCGTGGAATGGAAGCCGACCTCGGCGGATAACGAAGCCTTCGAAGGCCGCGACCGCAAGACCGGGCAGGTGAAGTGGACCGGTAGCCGGGTTGACCTGGTGTTTGGTTCGCATGCGCAGCTGCGGGCGTTGAGCGAGGTGTATGGCAGTGGCGACGGTGGCGACAAGTTCGTGCGCGACTTTGTTGCGGCTTGGGAGAAGGTCATGGAGCTGGACCGTTTTGACCTGAAATAGCAGCGTTGAAAACCGGGGCGCTTTGCGCCCCATTCGCGGCACAAGGCCGCGCCTACAGAGGTACTGCATAGCCTCTCGGCTTGCGCGATACCTGTGTAGGAGCGGCCTTGTGTCGCGATGGGCTGCAAAGCAGCCCCGAGGGCAGTGGTGGTAACGCCAATTTGAGGTCGGATAGATACAAAAGCCCCCTCGTCGGTTCTGTTGCAATGCTTCTCAGGCGGCCGGCCTGAACAGCGTGCTAACAACGACAAGGAACCCCGACCATGAAAATGCCCAAGACCCTGAAAATTCGCAACGGCGACAAGGTGCAGCCAACGTTCTCTGCCCAGGAATACGCCGCCCGTCATGCCCGGCTGCGGGCCTACATGGCCGAGCAGGACATCGAGGCGGCGATTTTCACCTCTTACCACAATGTCAACTACTACAGCGATTTCCTCTACTGCTCGTTCGGCCGCCCGTATGCGCTGGTGATAACCCAGGACAAGGTGGTCTCGATCAGTGCCAACATCGATGGTGGTCAACCCTGGCGGCGCACGGTCAGCACCGACAACATCGTCTATACCGACTGGCAGCGCGACAACTACTTCGTTGCCATCCAGCAGGCGCTGCCGCTGGCTTCACGCATCGGCGTGGAGCATGATCACCTCAACCTGCAGAACCACAGCAAGCTTGCCGCCTGCTACCCCAAGGCCGAGCTGGTGGACATCGGCGCACCGTGCATGCGCATGCGCATGATCAAGTCGGTCGAGGAGCAGGCGTTGATCCGTCACGGTGCTCAGGTGGCCGATATTGGCGGGGCAGCGGTGGTCGAGGCGCTGCGCGAGCATGTGCCGGAGTACGAAGTGGCGCTGCATGCTACCCAGGCGATGGTCCGCGAAATTGCCAAGCGCTTTCCGGATGCCGAGCTGATGGACACCTGGACCTGGTTCCAGTCCGGGCTCAATACCGATGGCGCACACAACCCGGTGACCAGCCGCCGGGTGGGCAAGGGCGAGATCCTCAGCCTCAACTGCTTCCCGATGATCGCCGGCTATTACACCGCGCTGGAGCGCACGCTGTTCCTCGACCACTGCCCGGACGAGTACCTGCGCCTGTGGCAGGCCAACGTCGAAGTGCATGAAGCCGGGCTGAAGCTGGTACGCCCGGGCATGCGTTGCAGCGACATTGCCCGCGAACTGAACGAAATCTTCCTGCGCCACGACCTGCTGCAGTACCGCACCTTCGGTTACGGCCATTCGTTCGGCACCTTGAGCCACTATTACGGCCGTGAGGCGGGCCTTGAGCTGCGCGAAGACATCGACACGGTGCTGGAGCCGGGCATGGTGGTGTCGATCGAACCGATGATCATGCTGCCCGAAGGGCGGCCGGGGGCGGGCGGCTATCGCGAGCATGACATCCTGATCGTCAACGACAGCGGCGCCGAGAACATCACCCGGTTCCCGTATGGGCCGGAGCACAACATCATTCGCAAATAAGCATCGGCGTCGCCTGCTTCGCGGCTAAAGCCGCTCCTACAGGCATTTCACTGCTGTTGTAGGAGCGGGTTTACCCGCGAAGAGGCCAGCCCAGACAACAAAAAAATCACTGTATGACCACCAGACCCTGCCTCCAATTAAAAGAACCAGAGGGTACCCGTCATGTCCAGCACCACCCTTGACCCATCCGCTGTCGCCGGCCCCGCGCACAACGCAGAGCGCCAGGCCTTGCGCAAGGCCGCCCGGGCCAGTTTCATGGGCAACTTCGTCGAGTGGTTCGACTACGCCGCCTACGGCTACCTGGCCACCATTATCGCCGCTACCTTCTTCCCGCAAACCGACAAGACCACCGGGCTGCTGGCCACTTTCGCGGTGTTCGCCCTGTCGTTCCTGGTGCGCCCGCTGGGCGGCATTGTCTGGGGCCATTTCGGCGACCGCCATGGTCGGCGCAACGCACTGTCGTGGTCGATTCTGATCATGTCGGTATCCACCTTTTGCATCGGCCTGTTGCCCGGCTATGCGCAAATCGGCCTGTGGGCACCGGCGCTGCTGTTGCTGATCCGCCTGGTGCAGGGGTTTTCCGCCTCAGGCGAGTACGCCGGTGCTGCTGCGTTCCTGGCCGAATATGCGCCGCCTGGACGGCGTGGCTTGTACACCAGCATCGTGCCGGCCAGCACGGCGGCGGGTTTGCTGTTTGGTGCGGCGTTTGTCGCAGTGCTGCACGAACTGCTCAGCAGCGAAGCCCTGCATGAGTGGGGCTGGCGCCTGCCGTTCCTGCTGGCCGCGCCGTTTGGCCTGGTGGGGCGCTATATCCGCATGAGCCTGCAGGACACGCCCAAGTTTCTGGAGATGGAGCAGCGCCTGGAGCACAAGGCAGGCATGGGCCCGACGCCGCTACGCGAACTGCTGGGCCAGCACCGTCGCAGCCTGGCCATCGGCATTGGGGTCACCTGCCTGAATGCGGTTGCGTTCTACCTGTTGCTCAGCTACATGCCCACCTATCTGTCCAATGAAATGGGTATGAGCGAGCGCGATTCGTTCATTGCCTCGACGGTGTCGCTGGCCACCTATATCGGCTTGATTTTCCTCATGGGGCGGCTGTCTGACCATTTTGGGCGCAAGACCATGCTGGTGGTGGCCTCGCTGTTGTTTCTCGGGTTGACCGTGCCGTTGTTCCGCCTGCTGGACGGGCAGCCGCTGCTGGTAATCCTGGCGATCCAGATTTTCTTTGGTGCAATGCTGGCGATGAACGACGGGACGTTACCGTGCCTGCTGGCGGAAATTTTTCCGACGCGGGTGCGCTTTAGCGGTTTTGCCCTGAGTTTCAATGTGGCCAACGCGTTTTTTGGCGGTACGGCGCCGTTCATTGCCACCTGGTTAATCCACGTGACCGGCAGCAAGCTGGCGCCGGCGGGGTATTTGCTGGCGGCGGCACTGGTGGCGCTGGTGGCCATGCTGATGTGCCGGGAGACCGCGCATATGGCCCTTGAAGATTAGTTAACCTCGCGGGTAAACCCGCCCCTACAAAGAAGGCGATCACGACGCGATCGTTGTAGGAGCGGGTTTACCCGCGAAGAGACCAGCAAAGCCGACACAACATTTCAATCAATGCAAAGAAGCCTGCCGCCGCTCCCCCAACGGCGACAAACCAAAGAACCGGCTATAGCTCTTGGAAAAATGCGCCGGTGAACTGAACCCGCAGGCCAGCGCCACCTCGCGCACCTGCACATCACTGCGTAGCAGCAGCTCTCGTGCCCGCGACAGGCGCAGCTCAAGGTAATATTGACTGGGGGTGCGCTGCAGGTACTTGTGGAACAGCCGCTCCAGCTGGCGCACCGTCACCTCGTTGAGGCTGGCCAGTTCCTCCAGCGCCAGTGGCTCTTCCAGGTTGGCCTCCATGATTGCCACCACCTGGCTCAACTTGGGCTGGGCGCTGCCGAGCAGGGTGCGCAGCGGCACCCGCTGGCGATCGCGCTCGCCACGCACGCGGTCACACAGCAGCAATTCGGCAGCCTTGGCCGCGATGTCCTGGCCGCCGGGTTCGCGGGCGACCAGTTGCAGCATCATGTCCATCGCCGCCACCCCACCCGAGCAGGTGTAACGGTCGCGGTCCAGCTCGAACAGTTGGCTGGAAATGACGATGCCGGGGAAGTGCGCCTGCAGCGTCGGCAGGTCTTCCCAGTGGATGGTGCAGCGGTAGCCCTTGAGCAGTTCGGCCTTGGCCAGCAGGTAGCTGCCGGTGCAGATGCCGCCCAGCGGCAAGCGCTGCCCGGCCAATTGGCGTAACCAGTCGATCAGCGGGCGGTTGCCTCGGCCGCGATCGATCGGGTTGGCGCCGACCACCAATAGCGCATCCAGAGCGGGGGCGTTGGCGATGCTGTAGTCGGGCAGTACGCGCATGCCGTTGCTGGCCGCCACCGGCGCGTCGTCCGCCGCGATCAGCACGCTGCGAAACAGTGGCTTGCGTGCAGCCAGGTTGGCCATGCGCAGGGTTTCTACTGCCGATGCCAGGCCGATGGTGGTGAAATTGGGCAGAATCAGGAAACCGAAGGTCTTTACCGAACAACTCTTTACAATAGAAGGCGATAGGTTTGCAGAAGTGGGGTGGACCATTGCGCTGTTCCTGTGCAAGCTGAGGCATGTTGTTCAGGGGCAGTGAGAAACCGGGCCTCGCGTGGTTCTTGTTGTTATAGGTCGTTGCCGGGTCGATCTTACACCCCGGGCATAACGGCCAGGAATGGCCCCGCCGGTTGGCAGGGCCGACAGTGATTGCACAGAGAAGGTGATCGTCAGTGAACCCCGAATCCTTGCTGGCTGGCTTGCCAGGCTACGCCATCGCGCCCGAATCGATCCAGGTGCTACCCGATGCCAAGGCCTACCGCACCTGCCTGCTCGAGCGCATCCGCACGGCCACCCGGCGCATCGTCATCGTCGCCCTGTACCTGCAGGAAGACGAGGCCGGCCAGGAGGTACTGGATGCCTTGTACCAGGCCAAAGCCGCACGGCCTGGCCTGCAAATCACCATCGTGGTCGACTGGTTCCGCGCCCGCCGCGGCCTGCTGGGGGCCGGGCGCCAACCGGGCAATGCGGTCTGGTACCAGGCCCAACGGCAGATGCGCGGGCTGGATATCGCCATCCACGGGGTGCCGGTGCAGACCCGCGAGCTGTTCGGGGTGTTGCATTTGAAGGGTAGCATCATCGACGACTGCGTGATCTATACCGGCGCCAGCCTGAACAACGTGTACCTGCACCGTTTCGACCGCTACCGTCTGGACCGCTATCACCTGTTCCAGTCACCGGCACTGGCCGATGCCATGGCCGAGCTGGTGCAGCGTTTGCTGCACCACACCGCCACACCGCGCCTCGACCTCCCGGCGCCACCATCGACTCGCAGCCTGCGCGGCGATATCCGGCGCTTACGTGCGCGCTTGCGGCGCATGGCCTACGAGGCACCGGCCAGCGTTGCAGGGCAGGGCCTGCGGGTGATTCCCCTACTGGGCGTGGGCCGTGGCAATCCGCTGAACCGGGCGCTGTGCGCCTTGCTGGCGGCGGCGCGCACGCAGATCATCATCAGCACGCCATACTTCAACCCGCCGCGGGTGGTGATGCGCGAGCTTGATCATGCCTTGCAACGGGGGGTGCGCGTTGAACTGATTGTCGGTGATCGTACGGCCAACGACTTCTATATCGCACCTGGCGAGCCGTTCAGTGCCAGTGGTGCGTTGCCTTACCTGTATGAAGACAACCTGCGCGCCTTCGTCCGGCGTCGGCATGCCGCAATCGCCAGTGGCCAGCTTGAAGTGCGGATCTGGAACGATCCCGGGCATACCTTCCACGCCAAGGGGGTGTGGGTTGACCAGCGCTATTCGCTGTTGACCGGCAACAACCTCAACCCGCGCGGGTTCAACCTGGACCTGGAAAACGGCCTGCTGATCGACGACCCGCGAGGGCAATGGTTGGGTCCGCGCGAGGCGGAGTTGAACGAGCTGCGCCGGTTTGCCCCGCAAATTGGCTCAGCAGAGGCGCTGGGGGTCAAGGCCGAGCACCCCAAGGAAGTGCGCAAGTTCTTGCGGCGGTTGCGTTATAGCCGGCTGGAGCCGCTAATCAAGCGGGTGCTGTGACCCCGCCAGGTGCGCTTTTTGTAGGAGCGGCCTTGCGTCGCGATTGGGCCGCAAAGCGGCCCCTCGATTTTAGCGTCACCGCCACTATTGCTGGGGCTGCTTTGCAGCCCGATCGCGACACAAGGCCGCTCCTACACTGACTGCGCCGGGCTGTGCCGCTTTGGTTACCTGGTTGCCCTTCGGCTTGAGCCGCGAAACAGCAAACAGCACCACCGCCAGCCCAATCACCTGGTACAACGAAATCTCCTCGCTCAACAGCGCCCACGACGCCAGCACAGTCAGCACTGGCCCAAGGTTGCCCACCGCCGCCGTGTGGGTCGGCCCCAGGCGCTGGATCGCCAGCGCGACCCAGTAGATCGGTAGCACCGTGGAAAATACCGCCATCAAGCCGGCATTGACCCACACCGCACTCGGCAGTTGCCACAGTTGCCCGTCTGGCGCCACCAGCAGGTAGTGCGCCAGCACCATCAGCGACGATGCAGTCCCGCACAGCCCGGCCAGGCGCATCGAGTTCATGCGCTTTAGCATCACCCCGGTGCCGGAGTAGTACAGCGCATAGGTGACCGCACTGGCGAACACCCACAGCGAACCCAGCACCACCTGTTGGCCGGCTCCGGCCACGCTGACGTCGTGGACAAAGGCAATGCCCAGCCCCAGGTAGCACAGGCCCATGGCCGACAAGGTGCGCAGGCTTGGCCGATCGCGCAGGGCCACCGCCTGGAACACCAGCACCAGGGTGGGGTAGGTGAACAGGATCAAACGCTCAAGCCCGGCGCTGATGTACTGCAGGCCATAGAAGTCGAACAGGCTGGCCAGGTAATAGCCCAGCAACCCGAGCATGGCCACGCGCAAGCCGTCACCGAGGTTGAGCGCCGTGCTGCCCTGGCTGCGGCTAGCCCAGACCAGCCAGGCAAACAGCGGCAGCGACAGCCCCATGCGCATGGCCAGCAGGCTGATGGCGTCCACCGGCCCAGCGGCGTAGGCAAGCTTGACGAAAATGGCCTTGAAGCTGAAGCCCAAGGCCGCCAGTACGGCGTACAGGGCGCCGCTTTGCAGTTGGCGCTGGATCAGGCTGCGTAACGCGTTCATGGAGTACTCATGGCAGAGGAAAGTCAGGGCTTATTCTGAACAGAAGGAGTATGCGCTAGAATCGCTTTTTATCGAACGCCGTGTTCGTTTTTGCATAAGGGGAAGGGGCATGCCGTTCGACCTGACCGATTTACGCCTGCTGCTGGCCATTGCAGCCTCAGGGAGCCTGAGCAAGGCCGCTGCCAGCTTCCCGGTGGCGGTATCGGCTGCCAGCAATCGCCTGCGTCTGCTGGAAGAGCGTTGTGGCCTGGCGTTGTTCACCCGCAATGCTGCTGGCATGCAGCTCACGCCTGCCGGCCGCCTGGTGCTGGAGGGGGCGCGCAGTGTGCTGGCCGAGGCGCAGAAACTGCAGGGTACCCTGCAGGAGCTGGCTGGCGAGCAGCGCATCACCCTGCGCCTGGCAGCCTCCACGGTGTCCAACAGTACGCTGTTGCCGGCGATATTGGGGCCGTTCCTGGCCGATTACCCCGAAGTCGACCTGCAACTGATGGAGCACAAGAGTGTGGATGTGTTACGGGTAGTGCTGGCCAACGAGTGCGAGATCGGTGTGTACGACGGCATTCTGCCCAGCGAGGGCGTGGTATCGCTGCCGTTTCGCACCGAGCGCCTGGTGATGCTGGTACCCGCCGACCACCCGTTGGCCGGGCGCGAGCAGTTGCGCCTGGTCGATGCGCTGGGCTATGCGTTCATCTGCCTGCCGGGTGGGCGGCCGATGCAGCGTTTTGTCGAAGAGCTGGCGATGAATTTGGCCATGCCGCTCAAGGTGCGTGTGCGGGCGCCTAGCTTCGAGGCCATCGCGCAGCTCGTGGCGCAGCGCGCAGGGGTGGCCATGCTGCCGGAAACAGCTGCCTTACGCGCCGAACAGGAGCTGCCGGTGCGTCGCGTGGCGCTGGCAGAAAGCTGGGCCACCCTGGAGTTGCGCTTGTGCTTTCGCGATTGGGAGCGCCTGAGTTCACACGGGCGGTACCTGGTGAGCTTTTTATCCGGCCAACGGCATGTTGCGGCAGTGGTTTGAATGGCTCGGTAGTGGCAATATGATATTTCGCTCGCGCGGGCATCTGCAGGGGCCGAACTGGCAATTGCAGGCAACCGGACCAAGCGCCCTCTGAAAAGTCATCACGAGCGCATACAATCCGGCCTTTTCCACGTTAACCAGATAGGCCAATGCGTATATGGCGTTAGATCCACCCACGATGCTGACCATTTCGGTTGCCCTGGCAGCGGCTGCTGCGCTGTACCTGGCAATTGAATGGCGCAGTGTCCGCGAACCCTCTTTGCTGTTCTGGAGCGCAGGTTTCGCCACTATTACTGTTGGTTGCATCCTGGCGTTGTTGCGCGGGAGCGGTTTGCTGTTCATCGGCATCTGGTTCGCCAATGGCTTGCTGGTGGTTGCCCACGCATTCTTCCTGATGGGCGTGCTGCGCTTTACCCAAGAGCGCTTGTCGCGTGCTTGGCTGATGATCGTGCTGGTCTGGTTCGCCTTGCTGCTGTTGCCCGTAGGGCCGCAGTGGTCGAAGCTGATGCTGATGGTCAACTCGTTGCTGGTGGCCGCGCTGACGCTCAAGGCCAGTTTTCTGCTGCGCCCGCATGGCAAATCGCTGAGCGTTGGTGCGGTGCAGTTGCGCTATGTATTGCTGATCCATGGGCTGTTTTATGTAATCAAGGCAATCATTGCCATCGCGCCGGGCACCTTGATTGACCTGGCCACCTTTGGCGGGCTGATCATTCAGGTTTCACTGGTTGAAGGGGCGATGGCGATCATGCTGATTGCCTTGTCGATGACCGGTACCGTTCGCTACCGGCGTGAGGAACGTATTGCCCGGCTGGCGGCGCGGGACCCGTTGACCGCGCTGTACAACCGGCGGGCGCTGGAGGTGCGGGCTGCGCATTTCTTCAAGGACGTGAGCCCGACCCAGCCCGGGGCGTTGCTATTGATCGACATCGACAACTTCAAGCTGGTCAATGACCTGCATGGGCATATTGCTGGCGACCGGTTGCTGATAGCCTTGAGCGAGATGATTCGCTCGGTGCTGCCCGAGCGCTCGTTGGCGGCGCGCTTGGGCGGGGACGAGTTTGTCATCTTGCTGGGTGGGGCCAGCAGCGAGCGGGTGGTTGAACTGGGCGGGTTGTTGCGTGAGCAGTTTCAGCAGTTTGCTGGCAAGACGGTGCCGACGCCTGCGGCGGTTACCTTGAGCATTGGCGCCAACCTGTTCGACCAGCCGCCCGCGAGCCTGGCGGCGCTGATCGAGCAGGGGGATGTGGCGTTGTATCAGTCCAAACGGGGAGGGCGTGACAGTATTCGCTTTGTCGAGCGGCCGATCGCCGATCTTAGCCAGTAAAAAGTGCTTTGCTTCCGTGCGCCTGGAAGCAAACTCAAAAACAGGAAAACATGACCAGCGAAGCTTTTGCTCCTTTTCAGCGCCTTGCCGCTGAGCTGCTGAAACACCTGCCGCCTGACCTGAATGATGGCTCCCACAACTTGGCCCACATTCATCGTGTATGGGCGAATGCGCAGCGCATCCAGCGGGCGGAGGGTGGTAACCTGCAGGTACTGCTTGCGGCGACGGTGCTGCATGACTGCGTGGCGGTGGAAAAAAACTCGCCGTTGCGTGGCCAGGCGTCGACGCTGTCGGCGGACAAGGCCACAGCGATCCTCGCTGACATGGGCTGGCCGTTGATGCGTGTGCAGCAGGTAGCGCACGCGGTGAAAGCTCACAGTTACTCGGCCGGGTTTGAGCCGCAGACGCTTGAGGCCAGGATTTTGCAAGACAGTGACCGCCTGGACGCGATCGGTGCGGTGGGGATTGCCCGGTGCTTTTACGTGTCCGGGCGGATGGGCTCGGCGCTTTATGACTTCGAGAATCCTGCTGCGCGGGGCAGGGGGTTTCAGGATACGGCGTATGCCATCGAGCATTTCCACACCAAGCTGCTCAAGCTGGCGTCAGGCTTTAAAACCCGAGAAGGGGCGCGCCTGGCTGGCGAACGCCATGCGCGGCTGGAAGTGTTTCTTGCAGGCTTCATGGATGAGGTCGGGGCGAGCGCCGATTGGTAGGGGGCGGGTATGCCAGCCCGGGTCAGTCAGCCCACCATCAAGCGCCGCGCGGGCGGCGCTCGATCGCATAGGCGATGCTAAAAGCCCTGCGAACTACTCAACGCCGCCGCAACACAGTGGCCAGCCCAACCGTCAGCACCACCGCGCAAAGCATGGCCAGGCTGATGGTAATGCCCACGCCCCACGCTTCAAGTAGCCCCGCCAACACCAGGTAAAACGCAATCACCCCCACCGCGCCGATCGCATTGCCCCGCACCATTGCCGCCATGCCGGCCCGGCCATTCTGCACATGGGCAAACACCACCAGCGGCCAGGCAATCACCGGTATCGGCGCGAGCATCCCGCTGGTCGCCGGGCCCAGCCAGCTGGCCAGGCTGGTGATGATCATCAGCAAGCCCGTGGCAGACACCATGCGCAGGGGGATCTCCCAGAATCGTTGCCTGGGGCGAGCCAGAGTGCCTGGTTTGGGCTCGCGGCCGCTGGCGCGTATCAGCACTGCGATCAGCACCAGCGTTACGGCAATTGAAAGGTACAGGTTGCCCCAATGGGTAAATGCATAGGCAATCAGGCCATAGAACAGCAACGCCAGCAGCACGGACGGAGCGATGCCGAGCCTGCGCGTAACCATCAGATAGAAAGCGTAAGTAGCCTGCACAGCCGCCAAGCCACCCAGGGCGCCGGGCAAAGCGCCCAAGGCAAAGGCCGTACCTTGCTCCAGACACAGGAAGGTCATCACCAGCCCCGAAGTGATCGGCATGCCGGACAGCAGCCCGCCGAGCAGGCCGCCCCAGCGGCGCGAGGCGAGGGAGATGGCCCACATCAGCAGGGGAGTGATGAGGAGTTTCAGGTAGAACAAGGTCATCGCGCAGTATCCCTACTGTGTTGGCGTGCGCCCTGCGGCAAAGCCGGCGCCATACACCGTGTTGAACGCTTCGCGGGCACGCCCGCTCCCACAGGTTACGCGAACTGTCGGCAGCAACGGTAAAGATGTGCAAAGTTTCACCGTGCCATCACCCCTCAGCCCTAAAATCCGCCCGCTGCCGAACCGGCCAACGGTGGGCAGCCGATCTAGCCTTGTGGAGCGTTGCAATGAAGTCGAAACACCTTTTCCGCGCAGCGCTGGTGGCTGCGTTGGTATCCGCGTTGTCGGGTTGCTGGATGTTCATGCCGCCAGGTGGTGGCGGTGGTCACGGCGGTGGTGGCCATGGCGGTGGGGGTGGCTTTGGTGGCCATCAGGGCGGCGGCCCGCGCTAAGCCGCCCCGCGATGGAGCGCACTGCCTCGGCCGGGCTGCAACAGCGTACCCGGCACGAGGCAACGCTGTCACCACGCTATACGTTGGCCATCCCATCCCCAGAAGCTGCCACTTTCCGCCGGTCCTGACCGGCCGATCTGTTCGATCAAACACTGCGCGGAAAACGCCGGCTCGAAGAGCTTGCCTTCTGGCACGTTGCCTTGAAAGGGGCGTGACAGCTCGGTGTCAGTGGTCCCCGGGTGTAACGCCAACACGGTAGCGGCCGGGTTCAGGCGTTTCAGTTCGATGCTTGCGGTATGCAACAGCTGGTTCAGCGCCGCCTTGCTCGCCCGATAGCTGTACCAGCCGCCCAGGTGATTGTCGCTGATCGAACCGACCCGGGCCGACAGGGCTGCGAATGTTGCGGGCTGTTTGCGCAGCAGCGGTAGCAGGTGTTTGAGCAGCAGGATGGGGGCAAATGCATTGGTGGCGAAGCTGGCCTGCAAGCCGGCGAGGTCCAGTTGGCCCAGCGACTTCTCGGCTTTGGCGCCTTGCTGGTGGAGGATGCCCAAGGTGCAGATGACCAGATGCAGGTGGGCATCTGCACCTCCCACCTGGTTCGCCAGCGCAGCGAGTGCTGTTTCATTGCGCGCATCACAGTCTGCCAGCCGCAGGCGTTCGCCATATTGCCGGGTAAGTGCCAGCAGAGGCTCATGGGTACTGGCCCGTCTCGACACGCCCCAGACGCGGTGTATGTCATCACGTGCCAGTAACGCGCGGCACGTTGCCAGGCCGATGCCTTGGCTGGCACCGCATATCAGTACATTGGCTTTGCCGGACAATCCAGGGATAAGGTTCATGAGGGGCCTTCTTGATTGATTTGGCGATAACTTGTGGGAGCGGGCTTGTCCCGCGAACACCGGCAAAGCCGGTGCCAGACACCGCGTTGCCTGCTTCGCGGGACAAGCCCGCTCCCACAATTGCCAACGATTCCTGCGAGACAGCGTAGCCTGAAGGGCTGGGTGATCTCCTACACCGAGAGACCCCGGTTCGCCACTCCGAACGGCACATGCACCATCGGCAAATCCCCTGCCGGCGACTGCAGGTGGCTGCGCTGGTCGTCAAAAAACACGTGCGGCTTGAGGATCGACAGCACCCTGGGCTTTTCCATCCCGCCCAGAAAGAAGCACTCGTCCGGCGACACGCCCCAATTCTTCAAGGTCGTCACCACCCGTTCATGCGAGGGTGCATTGCGCGCCGTCACAATGGCAATCCGCAGGATACGCTTGTATGTCGGGTCCTCGGCCAGCCTACGGTCTTCAAGCATGCGAATCAGCGAAAGCTTGCGGTACAGGTCTGCCAACGGCCCCGGCGAATGCGGGGTACCCATGTGCACACGCTCGTGCTCCTGGAAGTCGTCCAGGTTGTTGTCGCGCTTGAACACGCTCTCTGCTTCGTCGTCGGCAATCACGCCATCGAAGTCAAAGGCCACCCGCAGCTCGGTGTCGATTTCATCGTCGTAGATGCGCGTTGGCAGTACCCGCCCGGCCGGATAGTTGGCGTCGATCGCCTTTTGCACATCTTCCTCGTTGGCACTGAGAAACAGCGAGGCATTGAACGCCGGGATGTATTCGTAGGGCGAGCGGCCCGACATGAAGGCTGCGCGGGTAATGTCCAGCTGGTAATGGCTGATCGAGCGAAATACGCGCAGGCCGGTTTCCGGCGAATTGCGCGAGAGCAGCACCACTTCCACCGGCAACTGAGCGGGGAAGGCCTGGTTGATGCTCAGGAAGCGGCGAATGAACGGGAACGCCACGCCTTTGGGGAAGGGGTCGTCCAGGTTCTGCTGCTGATGCTGACGGTAAGCCTCGACGCCCTCGGTCTGGTAGATGTCGTCGGAGATGCTGAGGTCGAACAAGGCACTGGAAGCGACACCGATCACCAGCTTTTCTTCAATGGGGTAGGGCATGAAGCTGCTCCTGCAAGTGGCTGGGTTTGTCAGAGTAGGCGAGCCTTCCGCTGGATCATGTTCGGGCAGGCAGCGCTTGCGGGTTGGCGACGTTTTGCGGCACGCCGTCGAAGAACGCCAGCACATTGTCAAAGGCGTCGCCGAAGTACAGCTCGTAGCCATTTTTCTCCACATAACCCAAGTGCGGCGTACAGAGCGCTCGGGGGTGGCGCAGCAGCGGATGGCCGGGGTCGAGCACGGGCTCGTCCTCGTACACATCCACCGCAGCGTAACCCGGCCGCCCCGCATCCAGTGCCTGCAGCAACGCCCCCGGTGCAATCAGTTCAGCGCGGCTGACATTGACTAGCAAAGCGTCGGTCTTCATGCGCGACAGGTCATCGAAGGTAACCCTATGGCGCGTCTGCCCCGACAAGCGCAAGTTCAGGCTGACAATATCCGCTTCAGCAAAAAACGCCTCACGCGAGGTTGCCGCCCGGTGGCCGTCTGCCTCGGCGGCGGCGCGGCTGCCGTCGCTGCCCCACACCAGTACCGGCATATCGAAGGCCTGCGCATAGCGCGCCAGGCGTTGGCCGATCTTGCCGTAGCCCCAGATGCCCAGCACCTGGCCGGCCAGCGCCTGGCCCATGTTGACTTGCCAGTGGCCTTGGCGAAAGCCATCGATGGCCGGTACCAGTTGCCGGCGGGCATTGAGAATCAGCGCCCAGGCCAGCTCTGCAGGGGCTACCGGCGAGCCGCGCCCCTCGGTCACGACAATGCCACGTGCGGTGCAGGCAGCCAGGTCGAGGTGGCTGGACACCTTGCCGGTCTGGCTGATCAGTTTCAGTTTGGGCAGACAGTCGAGCAAGGCGGCGTCGATGCGCGTGCGTTCACGGGTGAGGACCAGCGCATCGGCATCGGCGAAGCGTGCTGCCAATTGCTCCAGCGTTGCCGGCTGGCGTTCATGCAAGACGCTGACAGTGTGTGCGTTCAGGCGGCTGAAGCAGTCGAGCGTGCGGATCACATTTTGGTAATCGTCGGGAATGACAATGTGCATGGTGGCCTGGCCCTGGTTTTACGGTGAGACACCAAAGATAACCCAGCTGGCGGCCCGTCAGTTAAGCAGTAGGGGCTGGCAGGTGAGCAGTAGGGGCTTACAGGTGCTTGCCTTGAGATGTTGGGCGCCTGTGAGATCGAGCGCCGCCCGCGCGGCGCTTCGCGGCACAAGGCCGCTCCCACATTTGTTTCGGGCCAATTGTTCCTGTGCCTTTGGCGCGCGCACCCTGTGTGCATGGCTGGAGATTGAATAGGAGCTGAGGCGCAGCCGATATCGAATGGAACAAACAAGGCGGCTAGAGGTGATCTCACAGGAGTAACTGGCCCGAAACAGACTGTGGGAGCGGCCTTGTGCCGCGAAGCGCCGCGCGGGCGGCGCTCGATCTCACAGGCGATGCAAAAGACATGGCGAACCAGCAACCCGCCAGCCCAGTGCCACCTACGTATTGCCTGACAAATGCTCCACCAGAAAATCCACAAACAGCCGCACCCGCGCCGGCATCGCCTGGCCACCGACGAACACTGCATGGATCGGCTCGCGGTCGTCGGGGTTGTACGCTTCCAGCAATGGCAGCAACCGCCCGCTGGCCAGGTCATCGGCCACGGTGAAGGTGCCGATACGCGCGATGCCCGCGCCAAGCCTGGCCAGTTGCGCCAGCGCTTCGCCGCTGCTGCATTCAATGTTCCCTGCCACTTTCAACGAGAACACTTGCCCGTCACGGCGAAACGGCCAGTCCGGCGCTGCACGGCGGAAGTTGAAGCGCAGGCAGTTGTGCCTGGCCAGGTCTTCCGGCACCTGTGGCGTACCACAGCGCGCCAGGTACTCTGGCGAGGCCACCACCACCTGGCCGGTTTCGCCAATGGCGCGGGCATTGAGTGAGCTGTCCGGCAGGTGGCCGAAGCGCAGCGCGACGTCGGCCTGGCCGCCGAGAATGTCGGCTACTTCGTCGCTGAGGGCCAGGTCCACCAGCACCTGTGGGTAGCGCGCACTGAACGCTGCCAGCAGCGGCACCACGGTAAGCCGCGCATGGCCCAGTGCCGCGCTGACCCGCAAGCGCCCGCGTGGCACGCCCTGGTCGGTAATCGCCTCTTCAACCTCCTGCATGTCGGCCAGCACCCGCCGCGCGCCACGCAGGTACGCCTCGCCCTCGGGGGTAAGGGTAAGCGCCCGGGTGGTACGCAGCAGCAGGCGCGTGCCCAGGCGCTGTTCGGTGCGGGCGAGAATGCGGCTGACTGCCGAGGGCGTCAGGCCCAGCGCCCGGGCGGCAGCAGACAGGCTGCCCTCCTGCGCCACCCGGGCAAATATCTCCATCTCGCCGGATCTTCCACTGAAGTCCATTTGTGCCTCATCAGCAAAGGTGGTTCGCAAAAATGCAGTCTAGTGCGATTTTGAAACGGATCGTAGCATTTGCGGCATAGATAAGGAGCTTGCCATGCGTATCAATCCACCTCTTGTCGCACTTGCCATCGGTGCCTTCGGCATCGGTGTCACCGAGTTCGCCCCCATGGGCATGTTGCCCAGTATCGCCACTGACCTTGGCGTTTCCATTCCCGCTGCCGGGCTGCTGGTCAGCGCCTATGCCATCGGTGTGCTGATCGGCGCACCGCTGATGACCCTGGCCACGGTGAAGATCCCGCGGCGTTACCTGCTGATCGGGCTGATGGCCATCTTTACCCTGGGCAACCTGATGTCGGCCCTGGCCAGCGATTACACCAGCCTGCTGGTGGCTCGCGTGGTCACCTCACTCAACCACGGTGCGTTCTTTGGCATTGGCGCGATCGTCGCAGCCAGTGTGGTGCCGCCCGAGAAGCGCGCCGGGGCGGTGGCGGCGATGTTCATGGGCCTGACCCTGGCCACCATCGGCGGGGTGCCGCTGGCAACCTGGTTTGGTGAAATGCTCGGCTGGCGCACGGCGTTCTGGGGCATTGCCGGGCTTGGTCTGATCGCAATGACCACGCTCTGGTACGCACTGCCCAATGTGCCGACGCCCAAAGGCGATGGCGCCATGGCCGAAATCCGCGTGCTTGGCCGCGGGCCGGTGCTGGCAGCCTTGCTGCTGACCGTGGTGGGCTCCAGTGCGATGTTCACGGTATTCACCTACATTGCGCCAATCCTGCAGAGCGAAGCGGCGGCGTCCACTACTTTCGTCACGGCCATGCTGGTGCTGTTCGGTGTCGGCCTGACCTTGGGCAACGTGTGGGGCGGCAAAGCCGCTGACCGCTCGATCGATCGCACCTTGATCCTGTCGTTGGCGGTACTGATTGCCGTGTTGTTGGTCTTCCCATTGGTGCTGGACTGGCCGCTGCCGACGGCGCTGGCGATCCTGGTCTGGGGCGCTGCCAGCTTTGCCCTGGTGCCGCCGCTGCAGATGCGCGTGATGGAGGCGGCCAAGGATGCGCCCAACCTGGCGTCGGCAGTGAACATTGGCGCGTTCAACCTGGGGAATGCGATTGGCGCGGCGCTGGGTGGCGCGGTGATCAACGCAGGCCTGGGCTACCCGGCAATTTCCCAGGCGGGAGCGGCGATGGCGACGGTGGGGCTGGTGATGGTGCTGCTGTTTGCCTGGCGTGGGCGAGCGGCGGCGGGGCAGCTTGCGGTGTAACGGGTTGAGGTATCGGGGGGCGCTTAGCGCCCCCTTTTTTAGTTTACGGCGTACCGTTACGGCCATGCAGGTGATAGGCCGGGCGCTCGCTCAGGCGTTCGTAGTAATCGCGCACGGCGGGCAAGTGCGGGTGGTCGAACGGTGTTTCGAACCAGCGGTTGACTGACAGGCCGATCGGGATGTCGGCCAGGGTGAACTGGCTGCCCGCCACATAGGCACCGGTGCTGGCCAGTTGGCGGTCGAGGATGTGCATGTAATGCGACCAGTCTGCGCAACCGGCGGCGAGCGCCTGCGGGTCCTGGTGAGCGGGCGAGTGCCTGACCAGCGACATGAAGGCGTAGCTCCAGGAGCGGTTGAGGTCCGAAGCCTGCCAGTCGATCCACTGGTCGATCCTGGCCCGCGCCTGCGCCTCGCCCGGGTAGAACGCGGTGGCGCCGTAGCGGTTGGCCAGGTAGCGGATGATGCTGTTGGACTCCCACAACGTGAAGTCGCCATCCTGGATCACCGGGACCATGGCGTTGGGGTTCAGTGCCATGAATTCGGCGCTGTCGGTGGGCTGGAAGCCCGAGCCCCAGTCTTCGCGCTCGAACGCTACCTCGAACTCAGCGCAGGCCCACAGGACTTTTCGCACATTGATGGATGAGGCTCTGCCGAGTATCCGTAGCATGGTGTTCGTCCTGATGTGGGGGTGGTTGATCGTCCGCCACTGCCGGGTGCCGGTCAAGGGGCCGATCAATGGATCAGCGTGCGCTTTGTAGGAATCTTGTAGTCCATTTCCGAAAGTAACCCACTCCACTCCATAGGTCATTGTGGTGAGGCAGGTTGGCGCCTAGTCTCGGCACGCTCAACCCTCGAGGAATGGACATGGAAAACGACACCCCGAAAGACAACAGCAAACTCAATGTCGTGCGTGCCGCCAGCCGGTTTGGCAACCCCGATGCCGAACTGGTGCAAATGCGGCCGCAGTTGCCAATGCGTACAGCGCTGATGGAAGCATCGGGCATCATGGGCTGCATCACCGAAATCACCCGCAAGGCCATTGACAGGCCTGGCGACCGCAAGGTGATGATGAAGGCCACGTTCTACCTGGCCGGCATGGCCAAGGCCCTGATCGATGGCCAATTGCAGCAGATGCGTCAGGCGCGCGAAGGCGAGGGCGAAGCCTAGGATTTGTACGAAAAGTCGCCGAGCGGCGATCAGGCAAGGCGAAAACAGGCGAGGAACGGCCGGGGTCGCGCCCGACTTTACGGGTTGTAAATGAGCATTCCGAGCCTGTTTTCAACGCAGCATGATCGTCGCGCAGGCACTTTTCGTACAAACCCTAGACAGGGTTGCCTGGGGGGCGCGAAGTTGGCACCCTTTAGCGGTTTTAATCGTCTGTACCACGTCAGAAGGAAGTACGCATTGAGCTGGGACAAGGTGGGGAAGCTTCTGGTCACCGTGCTGATTGGCCTGATGGTCCTGTTGGCTGCTTACGCGTTGTTCAGGGGCAACCCGCGCCTGGAAGCGTCCTTGACCTATGCTTACCTCACTTACCCCGGCCAGTTCAGCGAGCGCATCAGCAAGGCCAGCGAGCAGCTCAAGTACGAGCAGCTGCAGGGGCGCATAAACAGTATCAGCCAGGGTGAGCTGGGCCACGACCAGGTCGAGCGCTTGATCGAAATGGCCCAGGCGCCGTATGCCCAGCTGTTCGCCAAACCGTTCGAGGCCGGGTTGGTCGACCACCGAACCGGCTTGCTCATCGAGTTGCGCAACAGCGGTGACGCGCAGGTACGCCAGGTGCAGATCCGCCTGCCAGCCAAGGGCCTGGTGCAGGTGCGCGACGCTGCCGGCAATGACACGCTACTGGAGCATGCCACTGCGCAAGTGGAGATCCCGGCCATCGAGCCAGGTGGCGCCTGCAAGGTGTGGGTGTATTTCGACGCTGATTTTACGCAGATCCGTCAGGGTGGGGTCGGCATCCGGCATGCCGACGGTGCGGCCAATGTGCAGGTGTACCGCGAGGTCATCGGTTTCCCGGCAACAGTGGCCCGCTACAGCCGCGAGCTGATGGTGTTGCTGGGGGTACTGGCGCTTGGCCTGCTTGGCCTGGGTTATGCCTGCCTGGCACGATGTGAGCGACGTCGCCTGCCGTGACATCTGCATTGCCTGTGCGATCGAGCGCCGCCCACGCGGCGCTTTGCGGGACAAGCCCTAATGTCAGTCAGTTAAGGCTACTGGAGTTGCTGTGCAGCCCCAAATTGCTTAACCGGTCGCTGTTAGGGCAAACTCGAAGCGGTTGTCGAAGATGTCGTCCGTGCCCTGCACCTGGTACGCGCTCACTGCACAGGCCCGAAGGCTTGCACTATCCTTGTGGGAGCTGGCTTGCCGGCGATAGGCCAGGACAGGCGATGCAAGGCTTGCAGGTCAACTTCTGAGCCACAAACTCTCGAACCGCCAGGTACTGAACAGCGACTGCTCGGCCTGTGCGCCACCCACGCGGGTGCTGACGCTGTCGAGCAGGTCGGCAAAGCCCCAGATCAGCATGCCGCCACGTTCGTACTGGATACGTTGCGCACGGTGCACCAGCGCCTTGCGTTGCTCCAGGTCCGGTTGGGCCATGGCGGCAAGGAAGGCGTCGCTGAATTCGCGGTCGTTGAAATGGGTTTTGTTGGCCACGGCAAACGGCGCGTCGGTATGGATGGCACTGGCCAGGAACGGGGCACCGATGCTGCCCCCGGTACTCAAGGTCCAGTCATCACGCTGCGGGCCCTGGAAGGTCGCCAGGTCGACCTGGCGCACGTTAACGGTGACGCCGATGCGCCGCGCCTGTTCGGCCAGCACCAGGGCGGAAGCCAGCCCCGGCCCTGGGGTGGTCACCAACTCCACCTGCAACTGCGCGTGACCGGCTTCGCGCAGCAATTGCGCAGCACGCTGCGGGTCATGCGGGCGCGGGCCGATGCTGTGGTCAAAGGTGGGGTCGAACGGTGCGTACAGCTCGTTGGCCACCCGGCCCTGGCCGTTCAGCGCACGGCGCACCAGCTCGTCGCGGTCGGCCAGCAGGCGAAACGCCTCACGCACCCGTGGGTCGTTGAACGGCGGCTTGGCAGTGTTCATGTCGAACGACAGCCAGTTGCCGCTCACCGACTTAAGCAGGCGCAACCGAGGGTCGGCCTGCAGCACTTGCAGGTGCTCGGTGGACATCACATTGGCCATGTCGATCTGCCCGGCCCGCAGCGCCGCCAGGCGGCCGGTCTGGCCCTTGAAATCGATGATTTCCAGTTCATCGGCATAGGGCTTGCCGGGTTTGTAGTAGTTGTCGAAGCGGGTGAACAGCGAACGCTGGCCGGGGGTGAAGCTTTTCAGTTTATAGGGCCCGGCACCGACCGGGTTGGTCACCGGGTGGTAGTCCACCGGCACGATGCCGCCGAAGTTGACCCAGGTTTCCGGCAGGGGCAGGTAGCTGCGCCCGTCACGGAAGCCCAGGCGCACGGTACGTGCGTCGAGCTTGACCAGGTTGTCGCGGTCGACCCAATGCAGCAGTGCCGCGTAGGGCGAGGCCAGTTGCGGGTCGGTCAGGCGGCGGATGGAGAAAATCAGGTCGTCGGCGTCGATGGTCTTGCCGTGGTGGAACTCAAGCCCGGGCTGCAGCCGCAGGGTCCAGCTGCTGGCATCGGCATTGGGCTCGGCGAACTCGGCCAAGGCCAGGCGCGGTTGCATCTGCTCGTCCCATTCCCACAGCTTGCTGTACAGGGCAAAGCCACGGACGATGCCGCTGCCGATCGGTTTGTGGGCATCGAGGTTGCCGCTCTGGTTGCCGGCGATGATGCCCAGGCGCAAGCGTCCGCCATGGCGCGGTTGGTCGGCTGCGCCGTGGGTCGGGCTGTCGGCCGGGCCGCAGCCGGCCAGCACCCCGCCGGCCAGTACGCCGGCGTGGCCGAGAAAGCTGCGCCGGCTCAGTGGGTAACCGTCCCGGGCCATGGCGTCAGGCCCCGTTGCTGGCGTGCAGTTGCACGGGGGCGACGGGCTGGCGGGCCAAGGGCGCACGCTGCTCGCGAAAGTGCGGCAGGATGTGCTCGCCAATCCGGTAGGCTTCTTCCAGGTGCGGGTAGCCCGCCAGGAAGAACAGGTCGACACCGATGCCGTGGTACTCGCGGATGCGCGCCACCACGTTGGCGTAGCTGCCCACCAGCGCGCAGCCCGGCGGGATGCCGATGTAGCCGAAACCGGTCCACACATTGGGGTGGATGAAGAAGTCGTCGAAGGCCTTTGCCTCGCCCTGGTCGCTGTAGCCGTGCTCGTAGCTCAGCTTGCGCGCGGTGCGCAGGCCGGCGTGGGCGGCGCGGGCCTTGACCGTGCCCTTGGCCACGCCTTCGTCGAAGAAACGCTTGGCCTCTGCCCGCGCCGCTTCTTCGCTGTCGCGGGCGATTATGTCGATGGACAGGCCAAAGCGGATGTCGCTGCGCCCCCACTTCAGTGCGCGAGCGCGGATATCGGCGATCAGCGCGGCGATCTCGTCCGGGTGCTCGGCGCGCATCAGGTAGAAGTCGGCATGCTTGGCGGCGAACTCGCGCGCCGCCACCGACGAGCCGGCCGTGCAGATCAGCGGCAATTCGGCCTTTTTCAGCGGGCCGCGCAGGCCGCCGCCTTCGGCCCGGTAATAGGCGCCTTCATAGTGGAACTGCTCGTTGTGCCAATAGCCGCGCACCACGTCCATGAACTCGGTAGCGCGGGCGTAGCGCTGGTCGTGGTCCTCAACGTCGCCGACCTGGCGCTGGATGGCATCCGAGCCGCCATTGATGATGTTCCACACCAGGCGGTTGCCGGTGGCGCGCTGGTAGGTCGCGGCCTGTTGCACGGCCACCCAAGGCGTGTAGTGGTAGGGCTGGAAGGCGGTGACGAACTTCAGCGTGCGGGTTTCCCGGGCCAGCAGCGAGCACACTGTCCAGGGCTCTTCTCCGGTGGGTGCGTTGACCATCAGCGCGCCGCCGAAGCCGTTGATTTCAGCGGCACGGGCGATTTGCCCGAGGTAGTCGATGTAAGTGAAATGATCCCCGACGGCAAAGCCGGATACTGCGCCGGTACTGGGGCCTCCGGCGTGCCAGTCGCCACGGTTGCGCGGGTCGCCGGGCAGGAACTGGGTTTCGCCGTGCAAGGGCAGGCGTGTGAAAAATTCGATGCTCATGGCGTGTGCTCCTTACTGAACGCTTGGGCTGCAGTTGGGTGTAACCGGCTGGCCGCTGATGACCTGGCGGGCGAAGGGGATCGAGTCCTTGAGCGAGGCATTCACTGTTTCGCTGTGGCCCAGGCCCTTGTACAAGTGGCCCTGTACCACCGAGCCGGCCTTGCAGGCGTCCTGCATCAGCGCCACCTGGGTGGCGGCAGCTGGGGTCTTGTCCTCGGCGCCGGTGCCGATGAAGATCGGCTGCGCCAGTTTCAGGGTCGGGTACGACACCTGTGCCAGCCATGGCTTGAGCTGGTCGCCCTGGTAGTCCTTCTTGGCGTTGGCCGGGGTCAGGCCGGTGCCGACCACATCACTGACCAGCGACGACAGGCAGCTGCTGCGCGCCTGTTCGAACAGCGGCAGGGCCTGGTCGGTGTAGAAATCGCGTGGGTCGATGCTCGGGTCGTACTGCTGAGCAGCAAGCAGGGTGTAGAAGCCGTAGGCGAGGGCCGGGTCGACCTTGTTCTGGTCCTGCTCGCCGACGTTCTTCGAACCCACGGTGTAGATCACCCCGGTGCCGATGCTGCCCTTGACCCCCAGTTTTGGTGCATAAGTGGCCGCATAAGCTCCGGCGGCAAAGGCGCCGGCACCGCCTTGAGACTGGCCGATGATCAACACCTTGTCGGCCAGCCCCGGCACGCCGGCGACCACGGCCTTGGCGGCATCGAGAATGCCGTAGGCGGCCATGCGGTTGTTCAGCAGCGGGTGGCCACCGGGCACGCCCAGGCCCTGGTAGTCGGTGGCGACAATGGCATAGCCCTCGTCCAGCCAGCGGTTGAGGTACTGCACATCGCGGTAACTGCGGCCGGCCCACGACGGTGCGCAGATGTCTGCCACGCCGACGGTGCCATGGCCCCAGCTGGCGACCGGCCAGCCGCCAGCCGGTGCCTTGCCCTTGGGAATGAATAGCGCGCCGGAGACCACGATCGGCGTCTTGCCGTCGATGCCGTCCAGCGAGGTGTAGAGAATGCGTTGCGCACTGGCCGCGTGGGGCAGGCTCAGCGCCTGCTCCAGCGGTTCGCTGCGCAGCAGCTTGCCGGGCGTGGCGGGGATGGCCTTGCTCCAGGTGTAGAAGGCCGAGACGCGGCCATCGCCCTGCTGCGTGTCAGGTTTGGGGGCATAGGTTTCGGCGGCCATGGCACCGATGGACAGGGCCAGGGCACTGAGACCGAAGACGAGCGAAGCAGGCAGTTTCATGGGTAAGGCTCTCAAGGTTGTTGGCTGATCTGGGCGTCGAGGGACGGCCAGTAGTGGGTCAGTTGCAGGTCGATCAGCGCCTGGCGGGTAAAGCCGGTGGCCAGGTCGTGGGTGATGTCGTAAGGCGTGCGGATCAGCCGATTGGCCAGGGCGTACTGGCCAAGGGCGTCGTAGTGGGCCTTGAGCTGGGCATCGCTTTTCGGCGCCCAGCGCGCCTGCCACGCCACCGGGTCGTCCTGGTCGTCGCGACGCAGCACGCTTTCGCTAACGCCGGCACGCGATGACAGCGCGTAGTACGCGTCGCGGTGCTGTTCCTGGGAGATCCACCAGGCCGCGCGCACCCAGGCGGTGGCCACCAGTTGCGTGAGGTCGGCGTGCTGCTGCACGAAGCGGTCGGTGCCCCACAGGTCCGAGACCAGCCGCCAGTCGTTGGCGCCCTGTTTGCTTGACCAGAGAATGCGTGCCACGCCTTTGTCTTCCAGGGCATAAGCTTCGTTGAGCAGCACGGCGGCATCGACCTTGCCGGCGGACACCGCTGCGGCGCCCACTTGCGGGTTGAGGTTGGCTATCTTGAAATCGCTCAACTGCAGGCCTTGGCTTTGCAGGAAGTTGCTGAAGGCGAACTCCCAGGGCCGGCCACGGTGGATAGCCAGGCGCTTGCCCTTGAGGTCGTGGATGCTGCGCACGGTGGAGTCACTGGGTACGACCAGGTAGATGTTGTTGCCGCTGCCGCCTGGCACCACCAGCTTGCCCGGCACCTGGCCGGCGCCTGCGATCACCGAGGGCAGGTCGCCGCGCACGGCAAAGTCCAGGTTGTCGTTGCTGAAGCCTTCGTTGATCTGCGGCCCGGCGCCGGCATGTGGCAAGGCGGTCCATTGCAGTTTTACGCCGCGGGCGGCCAGTTGCTGTTCCAGCCAGCCTTCTTCGATCACCCGGCCGGGGATACCGCCGAATACCGGCGCACCGCCCTGGGTGAAGGCGACGATGGCGATGCGCACCGCCGCCGGTGGCTCGGCTGCCAGCGCAGCCAGGCTGAGGAACAGGCCGCCCAGCAGGGCGAGGGCATGACGCCAGGGATTGTTCATGTGCAGCTCCAGGAAAAGGTTCTACAGGCCAGGAGCGAAATGCATGCCAGCCCCTTCAAAACTGGCTGTAGGCCTTTGTTTACGTGGCTTTCAGTCAACGGCGGCGGGGATGAGACAAGGCGGGCCTGCTGATCGGCGGGCAGGTGAGTGTTGGCGGGTTGCTGCTGGAGCAGCAGGGCGCTGCTGAAAAATCAAATATTCCTAATTTGGAATATCTAAATATTAATTAATAATTTTTTGATCTAATTTGTTTCATGCACTATGGGCCAGCGCGTCAACTGCCAGGAATGCCCCTATGTCGCTGATCACCCACCCCAATGCCCGCGAGCTGACCAAGTCGGTGCGTGCCACCGTGCTCGTGTTCAAGGACCCGCGCTCGCAGGAACTGCTCAGCCGTATCGAGCGCCTGGCGCCCAGCGAGGCCAACACCCTGATCATTGGCGAAACCGGCACCGGCAAAGAACTGGTCGCCCGGCATATCCATCACCTCAGCCGCCGAGGGCGTGAGCCTTTCGTGGCAGTCAACTGCGGGGCCTTTGCCGAAACCCTGGTGGAGAGCGAGCTGTTCGGCCATGAGAAAGGCGCGTTCACCGGCGCCACGGCCAACAAGGTCGGCTGGTTCGAGGCGGCCAATGGCGGCACGCTGTTCCTCGACGAGATTGGCGATTTGCCACTGAACATGCAGGTGAAGTTGCTGCGGGTGCTGCAGGAGCGCGAAGTGGTACGCCTGGGGTCACGTACACCGATCCCGATCAATGTGCGGCTGGTGGCGGCGACCAACGTCAACCTGGCCGATGCGGTGGTGGCGGGGCATTTCCGTGAAGACTTGTTCTACCGCCTGCATGTGGCGACCATCCGCCTGCCACCGCTGCGCGAGCGACCGGGCGATATCCTGCCGTTGGCGGAGTTCTTCATCGAGGAACATTGCCGGCGCCTGGGTTACGAACGTGCGTCGCTGAGCCCGGATGCCGAGCGCAAGTTGCTGGCGCACAGTTGGCCGGGCAACATCCGTGAGCTGGAGAATGCCATCCACCATGCGTTGCTGGTGTGCCGCTACCAGGTGGTGGCGCCGGCGGACCTGCACCTGGTGGATATGCGGCCTGCCGTAGCCGCGCAAGCTGCGCATCCGCACCTGCCGGCGCCCGGCGTGGCGGCGCCTGATCTGGAAGGCGCGTTGCTGGCATTGTTCGAGCAGAATGTGCCGAATTTGTATGAGCATATCGAGGAGACGGTGTTCAGGGCAGCGTATCGGTACTGCCATGGGAACCAGTTGCAGACAGGGCGGTTGCTCAACATCAGCCGCAACATCGTGCGGGCACGGCTGGAGAAGATTGGTGAGCTGACAAAAGCATGAGCGGCTACGCGGTCTTTGTAGGAGCGGCCTTGCGTCGCGATAGGGCCGCGTAGCGGCCCCAGCAATTCATGTGTTAACGCTGAAATGCTGGGGCCGCTATGCGGCCCTATCGCGACGCAAGGCCGCTCCTACAAATGACCGCGTAGGGTTCGGTTACTTGATAAACCGCACCTGGCTGTTGATCTTCTCGATCACTGCCCCTTTGCGCTCATTGAAACGGGCCTTGTTCTGCTCGAACAGGTTGTTGCCCTTGGTATCGATGGAGATGATCAGCGGCCCGAACTCGCGCACGCGGTTCACCCACAGGGTTTCCGGCATGCCCAGGTCCTGCCATTCGGCGCGTTCGATCTCTTCCACCTGGGTCGCCGCCAGCACCGCGCAGCCGCCGGGGAATACCGCATGCACGGCCTTGTTCTCCAGGCAGCCCGTGGTGGTTTCCGGGCCCATACCGCCCTTGCCGACAATCAGCTTCACACCGGTCTGTTCAATGAACTGCTTTTCGAACTTTTCCATGCGCATGCTGGTCGTCGGGCCGATGGAAACCATTTCGAAGCTGCCATCCTCTTTCTTCTTGACGATGGGGCCGGCGTGGAAAATTGCGCCGCCACGCAGGTCCACCGGCAACTCGCGGCCCAGCTCGATGAGCCGGCGGTGGGCAACGTCACGACAGGTGACCAACTGGCCGGTCAGGTAAACCACATCGCCCACGTTGAGGCTGGCCAGGTCTTCGTCGCTGATGGGGGTGCTGATGATCTTTTTCACAGGGCTGTTCACAGAGCTCTTCACAGGATCACCCCTTCGTGGGAGAGGATGTGCGAAGTGGACTCCAGCCACCCGAACGAAAGCGCGGCGATGATGGAAAAGCTGCTGGAAGACGGCCTGAACGAAATCGGCATCGGCCCGCAGGGCCTGACTGGCAATAGCAGCGTGATGGGCGTGAACATAGAGTCTTCGGCACGCCACCCCTCGACCATTGGTGTTGCGGTATCCACCGGTTGCTGGGCGCACCGCCGCGGCAAGATCCGCATCAACGCCGACCTGACCTATGTTGGGCGCCTATGCAAGCGAGAATCACGCCGAACACCTTGCTTCGAGAAACACCTATACAGCCTTTATTGAATCAAATACGATGCACTTATGTGGTTTTTACCAGAAATGCATCGTATATGGTGCAGTGGTGTATGAATGATTTGGGCGCATTGATCAAGAGACTGCGTAAAGACGCCGGGCTTTCTCAGGCCCAGCTCGCGCAACGTCACGGCATGAGCCGGGCAACCATTTCGGGGATCGAAAACAATTCGATCCCCGAAGTCGGCATTCGCAAGGTTGTCGCGATCCTGGAGGGCCTGGGCTATGAACTGACCGCTACGCCCAAGCGCCGGCGCAGGACACTGGATGAACTGAAAGCCGGGGGTATCCATGATCAGGCCGAATGATCGCCTGTACATCGGTGCAGGCGGCAGCACTGTCGGCACGTTGGGGCGCAGTGACGAGAACCCGCGTGACACGGTCTTCACCTATAACCCCGCAGCTGAAGGAGCTCAAGCCGTCTCGTTGACCATGCCGACGCGACTGGAGAGCTACAAGTGGGAGTATGGGATACACCCCTTGTTCGAGATGAACCTGCCTGAAGGGCACCTGAAAGAAGAGCTCATGCGGCGCTTCAGCAAGTCGGTGCGCGGGTTTGATGATTTCGCGCTGCTGGGCATCGTCGGCCCCCACCAGCTGGGTCGAATCAGCGTCGCCCAGCAGGCAGGCGACGACCCGATGCCGGGGATAACGCTGTCCAACCTGTTGGTTCACGACGGTGCCGAAGGCCTGTTCGCCGAGTTGTTAGGCACCTATGCGGCATACTCCGGCGTGTCGGGCGTTCAGCCCAAAGTGCTGGTGCGGGATGTCGATGCTGCCGCCCATGCTGTTGACCGGCTTACCCACCGTGGCGCCACGCACCTGGTGAAGGCATTCAACGAATCAGACTTTCCGCAGTTGGCGGCCAACGAATTTTTCTGCATGCGGGCGGCGTTGCATTGTGGCCTTGAAGTGCCTGAATTCCAGCTCAGCCAGCAGGGTAGGTTTCTGGTGGTTCAGCGCTTTGACATCGGCGAAAACGCCTACCTCGGGTTTGAGGACATGTGCGTGCTGTCGGGGTGGGGCACACGCAAGAAGTACGACGGCAGCTACCAAGGCTGTGCGCAATTGATCAAGCTGTATGTCACGCCCAGCCGAGTACCACGCGCGCTGGAAGACTTTTTCACCCTGGTAGCGTTGTGTGCGGGCATCCAGAACGGTGATGCGCATTTGAAGAACTTCGGCCTGCTCTATGAGCATTGCGCCGAAGACGCAGACATCTGGCTCGCACCTGCCTATGACTTGGTGACCACCACGGTGTACAGCAGCCACGATATCATGGGGCTGCTGCTGGGGGGCTCGAAAGCCTGGCCCAAGCGCAAGTTGCTGGTGCAATTCGGGCGTACCGCCTGCAACCTTACTGAAGCTCGCTGCAATGAGTTGCTGGGCAGGGTGCAGGCTGGCATGACGCAGGCAATGGCAGAAATGTCGGCCTACCGGCGCAGCCATCCAGCGTTTGATGAAGTGGGCGCGAAAATGGCCGCTGCATGGGCTGCAGGGCTGGCTAGAAGTATCGTGCCCTAGCGTGCCGGGCGACCACGGCATTGGCCCCGCGTTATACTCCGCGCCTTTTGCCCCTGCCGGAATCCGCTCATGCGCCAGGTTTTGCTCATCGTCGATGTCCAGTCCACCTTCAGCCCTCCCGAGTGGCTGGTTGATGGCCTGCGCCGGTTGTCGGCGAACATCCCCACCGTTGCCTCGGTCGAGTTGCATGACGAACAGGTCACGCCCTTTGAGCGCCAGCTGGGCTGGCACCCGGCGGCCGAAGACGAGAGCCTGGTCGAGGCCGACCAGGTATTCGTCAAGCATGGCTACGGGCAGAGCGCCGAGGCGATCGCGTACATCCGCCAGCTGGGCGTGGAGCGGGTACTGGTGTGTGGGCTGCAGACCGAAACCTGCGTGCTGGCTGCCGGCTTTGCGCTGTTCGATGCCGGGCTGACGCCGACCCTGGTCACCGACATGACGGTAGGCTCTTCGCTGGACCGCTCGGGCAAACTGGGCATCCAACTGTGGCAGCACCACTTTCGCCAGGTCGCCACCTCGGCCGAGGTGCTGGCGGAACTTGCCGAGGACCGCTAACGCATGTAATCACTTTGCCATCAAGCGGCGCCAATGCATATCATTGTCGATTGTTGTCCGCTGATCGAGAAGGATCTCCATGCTGAAAATGCCTCGCCTGGCAGCTGTTCTGCTGCCGGTCACAATCACCTGGTGTGGCCTTGCCCATGCCTTTACCGATGGCACCGACGGTTCCGTCACCTTGGAAGAGATCGAACAGGCTTTTGTCGTGCAGAAGGATGGTAGCTATCGCGTTGATGTCGACAGCGTGCTGCTGATCAATGAAGAGCGCGCCATCAAGGCCAATGCCGAGCAGCCGCTTGGCTACAACCGTTCGCTGGAAACGCTGGACGTGCTGCAGGCGTACACGCAGAAGCCCGATGGCCGCAAGGTGCCGGTCGATGCCGCGCACATCAAGGAGCAGCAGGAGCACGCGTCGGCCCAGGCGCCGATGTTCCAGGACTCGCTGAACAGTCATCTTCCCCGAGGTGGCGGTGGGCGACCGGTTGGTGCTGCGTTACCAGCGCAAGCGCTTTGCGCCGTTGTTCCCCGGGCAGTTTGAAGACATCACCGTACCGAGATTCCACCCGGTCGGGCAGTTCTCGCTGACCTACGACCTGCCGCAGGGCATGCCGCTGCAGGCCGATGCCCGCAGCTTCAAGGCCCCGCCGCCTGCCACGGTTGATGGCCGCACGGTATATCGCTGGGTCTACCAACCCGCGGCGCGGGCGCGGATCGAGACCGGGGCGGTGTCGTACCTGGATTACGGCCACTACCTGGCGGTGTCGACGTTCTCAGGCTTCAAGACTTCGCCCAGGCCTACCATGCCAGGGCCACGGTCGAAGTTACCCTGCAGATCCGCGAGCTGGCACAGCGCCTGACGGCCGGTTTGCCCACGGCGCGGGAGAAGGCCCTGACCCTGAGTGACTGGGTACGCCAGAACATCCGCTATGTGGCGGTGTATGTCGGCGCTGGCGGGGTAGTGCCGCATGCCGCGCAGACCGTGCTGGACAACCGTTACGGCGACTGCAAGGACCACGTTGCGTTGCTGGTAGCGCTGCAGAGTGCGGCAGGCATCAAGAGCACGCCGGCGATGGTCAACCAGGGCAATGCCTATGTGTTCCCCAAGGTGCCGACCCTAGGTGTGCTGAACCATGTGATCACTTATGTGCCGAGCCTGGATTTGTACCTGGACTCGACTGACCCGTCGATTGCCGCGGGGTACCTGCCGTTGACCGTTTTGAACAAGCGGGTGCTGCTGACTGCCACTGGCGAGTTCGGCAAAACCCCGGCCATGCAGTTGAACCAGGTGTCCAGTGACTTGCTGTTCAAGGTCAAGGCCGATGGTGGCGCCGACTTCACCCCATGTTTCCACAGTGAAAGGCTGGGCAAGCGAGATCAGCCGCTTCAGCCTGAAACTGATGAAACCGGCAGACCGCGACATGTTGGTGGAAAAAGTGCTGGCGGCTTACGGTCAGCGTGGCAGCGGCTCGTTCAAGATTGTGCCGCCTGCTGCCGACGGCGACTTTGTCAGCACCGTGGATGGGCGCACGAAAAACCTGGCCAACCTGCCCGGGCCGGTTGGCGTAGCGACGCTTACCAGCCTGGCCGGTGGTATCTCGCAGAACGTGTACAGCTTTACCCTGGAGAAGGAACGCAGCCAGAGTTTCGTGTGCATTGGCAACGACACGGTGGAAACCTCGCGCTTCGAGTTCCCGGCCCAGGTCAACGTGCTGGCGATCCCCAAACCCGTGAAGTTGCATGACGGCGATGTCGACTACAGCGCGCGCTAAACCCAGGACGGTAATGCCGTGGTGGTGGAACGGCACTTCAAGTTCAGCCCGGCCAACGTGGTGTGCACGCCTGACGACTTCAGCGCCATGAAGCCGGCGCTGGAGGCGATGATTCGCGATCTGCAGAGCCAGATTATTGTGCAGGCGGGTTGACCGCACGTTACTGGGGCTGCTACGCAGCCCATCGCCGGCAAGCCAGCTCCCACACAGCCTGTGTAGGAGCGGCTTTAGCCGCGAACACCGGCGCAGCCGGTGCCTATTTTGGGCCCGCCCCCTGCCAACCGATGACCGCCAGAAATACGCGTAGGTGGCGCCAGCCCTAACCAAGAACAGAAGTGCTGCGATGAGGGGAACCGTGACAGATCCGATCCGATCTCGCCCGCCAGTACCAATGCGGTGTCCACCCCAATGGTTGGAATTGCAGTTAGGTCGATCCCCAGAATTTTCCACAGTGCTTGGTGTAAGGCTGCCTGCTGGACGCCGCTTCGATGCGGGCTGCGTAAGGCTTTATTGCTGGCAATCCAGCACATCTGATTTGCGGCCGGTGATCTGCCGTGTGGCTCGGGCATTGACGAGGTAAACGTCGAAGCCGCGCTCGCTGAGAATTTCGTAAATCGGAATCCAGTACACGCCTGTGGACTCCATGGCGACCACTTTGATGCTCAGCCTTTCAAGCCAGTCGGCCATCTTCTGCAGGTCATCAGTGAAAGATGTGAACGATTGAACAGGGTCGTCATGGCGGGGATCGACCGCGACAAAGTGTTCGCGGCCGCCGAGGTCAATTGCAGCGCAATCGGGGTGAACGACGGTGAAGCGTTGCTTGGAAAACTTGCGCGACATGATGAATCCTCGGAGGATAGGCGCGCGCGGGGCACACGGTGGCGAAAGGGTTCACTCTGTCATACGTGGTCATTAGCTGATTCAGCTAATGCCTACAGGGACTTCACGCCGATACCGTGCGGATCACTCTCCTACGCGGGTGTGCGGACACACACCAGTGCGGGCTACGCTCTCTGTCCCGCGCACACGAACACTAACAAAGCAAAAGGCAGCTGGCCCTATCGGGCCAGCTGCCTTTTCTTTTTCAAAATGTCAGCGTCGCTGCAGATCTGAAGTCATGCACCCCATGTTTGCTGCGCGACAGCGCAGCCCGGGAGGGCTCAAACGCTTGCCCCTGAGATTGAATGAGCAAGGCTTGATCGATTTGTAAACCTGGATGATCGACTCAACCGCAGTACGCGCAACCCGAGCCTCATCTGGCGCCGGGAAAAAAGGGGCCTGACGAACCTGCCGATCACGCTCTAGGCCGCAGCCGAGGCGGCCTGACAACCAAAATCCACATGCTCTGCGACGCCAACGGGACACCGTTGCGCTTCCTTGAGCACATGTTTGGCTGGCTGAAAGAGAATCGCAGGATCGTGACACGCTTCGACAAGCTTGCGAAAAGCTATGCCGCTACGGTTTCACTGGCTTGTTCCATGCGGTGTTTGCGGTAACTCTTTTCGTACAGAGCCTTATCGCGGATTTTTCCGCGATAAGGCCGGTGCCGGCGCCAGAGCGAGAAAAGCTATGAACACTATTTCGGAGGGCTTGTGAAAATGAGTCCTTTCTTCAGGTTGCCAGCATCTTGTGGACCTGAAAATATGCCGGCTCCAAAGTTTAAAAATGCGCCGACCACTCGGTCAGGGACCGACGAAGTCTTATCGCCTACCCATCCACCGGCTGACTCGAAGAATGCTGTAGTGTTACTGATTTTTCCGGCATCTACGTCCTGCGTGAGTTGTACGTACTGCGCTAGCTTCGCTGTTGAAATATCGGCAGCTCCGTTGGAAGCCAAGTTTGAGTTCACCAAATTGACTGCTTGGCTGAAAGGTCTGTTGCTTTCGGCATTTATCAGCTGTTCGGCAAGCGCAGTGCGGTTTGGGATCGCCTCCATCGGCGGCTTTTGAGTGCCGGGCATGAGTGATTTTTTGGCGGTAGTAAATGCACCGGAAAACCAAGATGAATCGTTCGAGGGTGGAGTCGCAGCAGGGGGAACTTGGCCGGAGCCACCGGGTAGGGGTTTTCCACTTCCCCCCGCAGGATAGCCAATCTTGCCGTTGACTCTTTGCGGCATGCGCATTCCCAGTTTTTTCATTAGGGATGCTCCCATTCTTTGGTTAAGGCTGGGGCGAGCTATAGCACCCGGCGCGTACATCCAGCTACGCGAGCGCCCCAGTATTCTACTCATGCTATTGGACTGAATTGACAGGCGCAGGGTGCGTACGGTGGTCAACGCTTTTGAACCCAATTTCCCAAGTGTGCGTCCCAGATATCTGGCTCCGCTATGAGCCAAGCCTATCAGGCCAGCAGCCATCGCCGCCCATCCCAGTTTCTCTGCCAGTTCAGGGTTGGTCTGTTGCACCGATACCTGAGCGATGGTCAAACCGGCATACGCGAGCGTCGATCCATACATCACCGCCTTCGCCACGCCGGCCATCTGCGAGCCGAATGCCGGTGCACTGGCCAGTGCCATCATCACGTGCCCCACAGGTTCCAATATCTGCGACAGCTCCGGGTCCGACTGCCGCAATGCCATCCCCGTCGCCGTGACTGCGGCACCCGCTGTGTAGGCGATCATCAGGCCTGCGATCACCGGCGCACTGAGGGTGCCCGCTGAAGCTGTGATCATCAGTGCGCCAAAAATCGTTACGCCAGCGAACAACAGCCAATCCCCCACGCTGGCAGCCTGGGGCGGGGCCGTCTCCGTGCTGGGCGTCAGCGCGGCAATAATGTTATCGAACCTTGCCAGGCTGGCTGCCTGGGCCTGGCGGTTGAGCATGATGTGGCCACTGGGGTCCGCGAAATTGACCGGGTCGGCTTTCGGGCAGTAGGCACGGTCATTCGGGCCGGCTGCACCCAAGGGGCTCCAGTCGTCGGGCTGGCAGAATACTTTTTGCTGGGCGTCGTAGCAGCGGTAACCGTCGCCCAGATGGAAACCACCCGTCACCCGATCCACCCGCTGGCGGTTGTAACCGACGCCCACCGATTGAGCATTGAGGGTGGCCAGATGGGTGACGCCCCAGGGCGTGAACGTGACCGAATGGCGAACCCAGACGCCGTCTTTGAACTGGTATTCATCACCCCCACCGGTCTGCGGGTCGCCGAGTACGAACAGCCATTGACCGTCCAAGGCCACCGCAAGGCCTGCCTGGTCATCCAGCGTGAGGCGCTTGAGCACCTTGCCTGCACCATCCAACCAGGTTTCCCCACTCAGGCCATTGGGGCCATAATTGAGGATTCGCCGCTGGTTGTTGACGACATCACACTGGGCGATCAGCCGGTCATGTTCGTCGTACTCGTAATAGGTCAGCGGCGTTGTGCAACCCTTGTCAGTCACTGACCGCAGGCGACCGCTGTCGGTGTAGGCCAGGGACTGTTCCTGCTCGTTGGTTGCCAGGTTGCCGTTGGCGTCGTACGTCAGGGTGACTGTGCGGGTAATGGCCTTGCCGGCAAGGGTCGTGATGCAGGTCATCGCGGTACGCCGAGTGGGATGCAGCGCATCGTTGTAGGCATAGTTGCGTACCCGCGTGTCGTTGTTGCTACGTGTGGTCGCGCATTGGGTCATGCTGCCCAGTTCGTCGTATTGATACGTCTCTTTCTTGATGGCATGCCCTTCTTCATCCTTGACCTGCTCGCCATCCAGTGCGTCCACCGTCCACTGCTGCAGTTCATCGCTGGTGCCGGTCACGCTGGTGTAGTAGACGAATGTCTCGGTTCTTGCCCGCTTGCCGTCACGGTATAGCGTTTTGCTCAGCAACTGGCTGGCCGGTGACCAAGTTTGCTCGTAGCGCACCTTTTCCTGGCCGTTCAGCGAATAACGGAGCGTGGTTTCGCGGCCGAAGGCATCGTAGTCGTGCAGCACCTGCAAGTGTTGGCCGCTGCGCAGGTCTTGCACCGTCAGGCAGGCCAACTGGCCCAGTGCCGTGTACGTGTAATGGTATTCGAGGGATCCGCGGCGCAACCGGCTGCGGTAGCCTTGGGCATTCTCCCAGGCCTGCAGGGGCAGGGCATTGTTGTTCCATGTGCCAGTCAAGGCGCCGCGCAGGGTGGCTGAGGCCTCATCGCGCTGCTGTTGTCCGTGCACCGTCCGGTTGAAGCGCCAGGTGCCCAGCAGCAGCGGCTGCAAGGTTTCGCTGGTGACCAGGCTTTGATGATCACCCTGCACCGGGCGTTCGGCCTGCAAGGTCTGTGTGACGGTGTTCAACTTGAAGGTCACCAAAGGTACCCTGCTAGCGGTACTGTTGCCTTTTTGTGCATACCAGGACCGGCTGCCATCGTCGTTGCGCGCATGGTAAAGGTTGGTGCCGTCTGGCTTCACGTAACCGTCTGGTCGGGTTCGCAGCGTTTGACTGGTATCGCTGCCCCTCACCAGCGTTGACACGGCGCCCTCTTTGAACGTGCGGCTGGCCAGTACCCGTTCCGGCGCGGTCGCCGACTTTTTCACGCTCATGCGGATGGGGGCGTCGTTCAAGCCTTCATAGGCCCAGGCAATGATCGATTTGTCCGGTTGGGTCAGTTTCTCTGGGCGCCCCAGGCCGTCGTAGCTGATATCCCAGGTTCTGGCTTGCTTGGCATAGCCGGGAATGTCCTCGGTCACCTGGGTGCGCTGGCCTTTCTGGTTGAGGGTCTGGGTGGTCGTGATGGCAGCACCGGCGGCAGGTTTTTCCAGGCCTTTCCACGCTTCGTGCGTCAGAGTGACCGACCCATCCGCCAGGTTGCGCTGGGTGGTTTGTTGTGTGGTCAGTGCGCCTTGCGAGATCAGCCCCAGGGTGGAGCGGGTGGCCAACGATACATTCTGGTGTGCGTCGGTAACCACCGGGTCATGCCCGTGGGCCTGCCAGAACCAGTCCTTGCTCCGCTCGGGCAGTGCTTTGACGTTGTCGATGCGCAGGCCACCCGGCAGGTAGTCGAGCATCACCTGGCTGGCCATTTGCCCATCGCTGTCCCAGACTGTTGTTTCCACCGTGCAGTAATTGGCGGCACCGTGGTCGAGCCCTGGCACGCGTTGCAGCTCACGGCGCACGAGGCGTTGCTGACCATCGTAATAGCACTGCTGGTGACGCCCCTGGGCGTCGCAACTCCTGACCCAGTTGCCCTTGCCGTCTTGCGCGTAGTGGATGGATTGCGAGTGGGTAGATGCTAGCGAGGTCACCACGCCAGTGGTAAAGGCTTTTTCATCGAACGCATAGGTGTCACTGCGCAGGCCTCGGCCCAGGCTATCGTACCGATGGCAGGTGAACGCTATGGCCTTGCCCTCACTGTCTTGCTGGGTTTCTCGCAGCAGGCGGCCAGTGCGCGCCGACACGATCTGGCGTTGCAGAATGGCCGTTGCGGTCCCGTAGGGCGTGGTGCGCAGCAGTTGGTAAGTGGCGGCTTGTTGGCCGGTGCTCACCACCTCGGTCACGGTCTGGGTGCTGCGGACATTGTCGTTCTGGTACCACTGGGTGGCGATGCGTTCGCTGCTGCGGACCGCGCCGGCCTGGTGCTGGTAGTTGGCCTGTACCAGGGAGACCGACAGCCCCGTCGGTTTGGCCAGCTTCACGTCCTTCAATTCCAGCGTGTCACTGTCGGCAAACGCTTCGAAGCCTTCGAAGGTCAGCACGGTGTTGGGCAGCAGGGTGCCGTGCTCGTCACGCTGGTTCAGGGCGTAGCCGAACAGGGTCAGTACCGGGGCCTGGCGGGTACCGTCGGGCAGTAGCAGGTACTGGTATTGCGCGCACAATGGCAGCAGGCCTTTACCCGCCGTTGGGCGCTGGGTGCAGGTGAGCTGGGCGGCATCGGCCAGCGTCCTGCCGGTGCTGCCCAGGGTCGCGTTGGTACCGGCGGTGGTCTTGGCCAAGGTCAGCCCTGCAACCAGCTTGCTGATAGCCAGTGGATGGGCGTCGGCTTCGTAGTACCAGAGCCGTGTGTGCAAGCCATCGTCAGTGATGAACTTTATAGGCTCAAGGCCGCCTGGGCGGTAACGGGTAAGCGCGGTTTCCGTAAGCGAAGTCGCTGGAACGGTGGGCGCGGGGCTGGAGGTGGTCTGATCCGTGCTGGTCATGGCTGCTGCTCCTCGGTAGTGGCGGCGACGCGGAGATCTTCGACGGTGATGTGCTGCTCTGTTTGCCGCGGCTGGCGCAGCGGCCTGGGCACGGTGTCGTCGGTCTGATAGACATGGCGCGTGATGCGCTGCTGCTCGCCGGGGACCTTCTCGATCAGGCGCGCAAGTTGCGTGGCACCGTCGGCGCTGTGGGACCACTCCCAGCGGGTGGAGGGGACCTGTGCCAGGTCGCTGCCGACAGGGGCGTGCGCGTAGCGGGTGGCTGCGGTGATTTGCTTCCAACCACCTTCCCAGGCCCAGGCGTGGTGGGTATTGGGTTGCTGGCCACCGGGGACGAAGGTGTGGAGAGCGACGCGAGGTAATGAATGGAAAGGTAGCGAGTCGTAGGCGACCACTTCCCGTGAACCATCGTCCTCGGCAACGCAGCACAATATATTATCCAGCACTGGCGTCTTGGTGTACTGGAAGCGCAGGCGCTGGTCGGGTTTGTCCGTCTGGGGGGCGCTGGATCGAGTCAAACGCCTGAGCAGGCAGTCCCTGATGTCCAGGGTGATGCAGCAGCGCTCATCAGTCTCTGGCCAGAGGGTGAAAACGCTCTTTACGCTACCCTTTAGCATCGGCTCGGCGGAGTGTTCTGCCTTGAGCAGAACGTTGACACCATCCTTTATGCTATTCAAGCGGACATGGCCCTTCACGCCTTGCCAGGCCAGTTGCAGCGCTCGGCTGTCGGCCTTGAGTTGCAGGGGGACCAGGATCAACGCATTGCGTTCGGCTTCGGCGAGTGCCAGCGTCATTTCGGCTTTCAGTTTGTCCAGTTCTGTTTTATTCGCGGGGACCTGTTTGAGTTTTTCCAAATCCTTACCTACTAAGTCGGCGCCCCATAAGGTGCTGACACAGCCAGCGACAATGGAAGAGAGTTGTATGCCTCGGGTTTTTTCGTATTCGTCCATTTTTGCGCCAGGCAAAAGACCTACGCTTCCAGCCAACAAGCCACCGATAATGGTCCATATCGGCGGTTTATCTTTTGAGGGCGTTTTCAGCTCTTCCAGTGCGTTATCGACCTTCGCGATAACTTCATTGATCTGGCTTTTAGTGTTATCTTTAAACGCCCCGCCACTTTCTAAGTTGTCATGAGTCTGGGGCAAGCCAAGTATTTCCTCGTGGCCGTTCAGATATTCGATCGTGAAGGCCGTCAAGTGATAGACCTTTCGTTTACTACCTTCAGCGCTCAGCTCATGAGTAGTCCCTTGGCCCGCTTTGAGGGTATAGCCAAGGCCTACTATCGGCTCACCATTAATCAGTTTCTTGATATCCTCAATGCTGAGCTTAGCCACGGTCCCGTTGCCCAGTACTAGGCGCCGCTTTCGGTTGTCGTAACTTGAAAAGCCGGTGAACGCGAAGCCATCGCCGAGGGCGCTTTCGTTGGCACGTAACGGCGAATAGTTGAACGCCAGTGGAATCGCAGGCGTGTTTCCGGAGAGGCTGGAGAGCATTGCAATTGGGTGATGGAAGTGGAACAGGCCGGTCTGGGGCGAGACGCCATGAAGCTGCGAGCCGCTAGAGGCAAAAAGCTCGGACCCGTCGGTATTTCCCATGTCGGCACACAGTGTGTCGATCGCAGGTAGTTCCCTGTTTGCTTCTTTTTTTGTGATGCAGCTTTGAATTTTTTCCCAAAGAAAATTAGGCGATAAGATGCCGATCAGGATTGTTGCAGAAGCGCTATGTTCGTCTGGTTCGAAAGGATTGTTGAGGTCGAGTGAAAATCCGTAGTCATTTCGGTTACAGGAGATTAGAGAAAAGCGTCTATCGATGGTTTGAGCATTAAGCACAATGCAGAGTTGCTCGCGTGATGAGGAGGTCTGGATGTCGATAGTCGCGAGGTGGCATTGGGTGGTTGTTATGTTTGACAGGGTCTGTTTGATAAGATATCTGTTATATTTGAACTCCTTAAGGATGGCATGAAGTAGTTTGTAATTACTGGACTGCAAGTGAATCAGTGCGTGCCTAAGATCATGGGAAATATCAACGTAGTCCGCATGTGTGGCGGATTTCATGTCGTCGGAGATAAGGCGTAAGTTTGCTATTCCGTAGGTGTCAGTTGAGATTATAAGCTTGGAGAATTTGTTGGCGTTAGAGATATCAATCGAGTTTGTGGAGTTTTTGTGTAATGATGATTCTGATAGGTGTACATTGAGCTGTGTGTAATTTTTTTGGAGTAATTCTCTCAGCAACTCAAACGCGCTGTCGGCTTCGGGTGATCGTGCAGTCATTTCAAGAAATGCAGAATACATGTGATTTATGTTGTTCGTGTCGATGTCGATGCGGAGATGGCGGGTTCCGTATGTCTGAATGGGTCCTTTCACAGTGCGTTTATCGATGTGAAAGGGTAAGGGGATAATGTCTTGGTTGCTAGTATCCACAGGGGTTGAAATATTTTTTTTCAGTGTTGTTTGTAGCTGGAGAATAGCTGCCTCGCGCACTTCCCAATTGTTTAGAAAGGTCCCAGAAACATTGGCGTCGATGCTGAGTTCAAGCCAGACAACTCCGTTTTGTTTCAAGTGATCTTCAAGCGTTTTTGCTCGCTTGGCCCGCTCTTCTGCTTGATCTATCGAAAATGCCGTCGCCCACAAGGTAATGGTTGAAGCGTGGCAGAGGTACCCAGTGCGCGTATCACGGCTCTCAATAAGCAACTGAATACTTTTGTCGCCAATACAGGCGTCAAGCACATCATCAATGTCCTCGCTGGAGCGGCTTGACCATGCAGGTGACGCCAAGGGTTCGCTCATCCAGATGCGAAGTGGCACCGCTGCACGCAGGCAACGCCATGTCGAAGCAGGGGCCGTGCCGCTGCCGCTTGCCTGTTCCAGTCTGATGTAGGGTGCCAAGGGGCTGACAGCCAACTGGCTGGCCAACGCGCTGGGCCATTGTTTCTGCGCCTGCGTTGCAACACTTGGGCTGAACGTGAACGGTGATCCCGGCAGCGGTGCGCCCGTTACATCATCGTGTACCGCAATCATCACCTTGCTACCCAAGGCCAGGTCCGCGTTCACGGTGAATGACGCATGTTCAAGCCAATTGACGGATTCAAGTTGAACAGAAAGGTCAGACAGTTGCGGTATCCAGAGCTGGTTACCCTGCTGCGCAGGGGTGATGCTGATGCCATCGTCCTGGCGCTTGCCGGCCCGAAGCATCGCACTGTGCTGGTTGAGAAACTCGCACATCTGTTTGCTCCAGCTCCCGCCGGTGCTGTTCCCGTCGGGCTGGAAAAAATGGGATTCGTACAGGTGCTGGCTGGTCCTGTGGCGTACTTGGATGCAAGCACGCTCTTCCAAAGGCGGCGCTGCATCTGGAAGCGTGAGTGCACAGACCTGATTAGCCTTGAACGGCAGGTTGCTGAGCAGCTTGCAATGCGAATCAAACGCCCACAAACGGTCGACTTGGCTTTTCTGGACGTTGTTGTAGCCAGTGAAGGTTAGCGAGGTGGGGGCATCGGCGTTTTCGGTAAGTTCGGCGTCGTCCGACAGGTGCCCGGCCTGGAGCAGCACCGAACCGTCGACCAGCGTGTCGTCGGCCTGGATTGCCTTGACCAACGCAACCGGCCAGGCCACGCGGGCCTTGTTGGCTTCGGTCGCTTTGAGCGAGACGGTTTTCAGCACGCGCCCGTCGATGGGGTCGATCGCCCAGACGTGAATGCTTTCGTTCAACTGCAGGTCCCGGTCCGCCAGCACATGGCAGGGGCTTGCCCAAACGCAATCACCTGTGCCTAATGCACTGTAATCGAAGCCTGTCATGTCGGGCAACATGTCGTTATTTAATGCGCTGGCGGAAAGATCCTGCTGTGCAGTCGGGGGCCATGGTTCAAATGCCTGCGCGTCTGAAGGCACAACAATCAATGTTTTTTTTGTTGCGCGGGCATCCGTTACTGATTTGAAACCTTCTACGGCCGCGAGTGAATAGATTGTGCGGATGTCCTGAACAGAGATTTCAATGTCGTTGTCGTTGTCGTTGTCGTTGTCGTTGTCGTTGTCATAGTCATAGTCATAGTCATAGTCATAGTCGTAGTCGTAGTCGATGTGAGGTGCAGTGAAGTAATTCAGTAGAGGATATTGCCCCGCCAATTTTGTTTTGACGTCTCGGAGTATTTTGTCTGTCGATACGGTGATGTGTGGTGTGCTTGGCAGGGAAGGAGGGTTATTATCAAGATAGCCAAGTAAGCTATAGTTTTTCAGCGCTCGATGAGCAAGGGAGCTAAATTGGTTGTGCACATAATTGCGCTCGTCGATACGTTCATGCTGTGCTGCCACGTGTTCGACAGGGTGTTTAAGTTCAATCAGTACGGGTGTGTGGCTGAGGGCGAGCAGTGGGAGGTCGGCAATTGTTTTTATCGAAGCGCCCGCTTCAATCATTGTCGATACGTATACGTCGTAAACAGCTTCCTGACTTTTGTAAAATTCAGGGTTGCTGCTATAGAGCGTGATGATCTCGGGTCCAATGCCATCGATGCCCTTTAGAAGCTCCGTGTGCGCTGGGCCCAATGCGGATTCGTCAAAGACAAAACGTTTGGGGTATTTTCGTTGGGAGTCCTGAGCGGCTGTAATTCCGTCGCTCTCTACGCTCCAAAAAGCACTGGCGTTTGTATACAGGGCTTCAATTGTGACTTCGTCGCCTTTTTTTAGTTTGGCTTTTTCGATGACTTCTTTGTTGTAGCCTGTTTTGAATGTTTCTGAGAAACGTCCCATTGAGCTGTCCTTGGTGATCACCGTTGGTAAAAGGGTGTTAGGCGCTGGGTGAAAAGCCTTGATACTCGATATTGCTGCTTTGAAAACAGCCTAGAAATGCTCACTTAAAACCCGTAGAGTCGGGCGCAACCCCGGCCGTTCCTGGTTTGTTTTCGCCTGGCCAGACCTGCGTCTCCATACTTTTCACCCAGAGCCTAGGCGCTGGGATAGACATGTGGAATGGCCGGTATTGCAAGTAGAATGCTTTTGAGCCTTTAGCTTCATGCAGATCTGAAAGTTTGTCACCTGGCAAAAATGTCAGTTGCTGTGCTTCGAAGTTGACCTCTCGTACGCGCGATATGGCTCATGCAGGACAGTGGCTCCTACATTTATTCGAGCGCGAGAAGTCGGTGCGGCTGCCGTCGGAGAAGTACGTCGGGTTACCAGTCCAGGACGAGCCGCGCGGGGTGGTGGCCTGGTTGTTGATGCCGAAGGTCAGCAGGGTATCGGGCTTCAGGTCGGCATTCGACAATGCCGTAGTAAACGTCCTTTGTGGGCAGCCAGCATCAGGCAGGTGCGCAGGCCTGGCGCAGTGAGAGGCCTGGTGTTGAAGCGGCGGGTCATGTATGCGATATCTCTTGTAGGTAAGTGTCGGGTTACCTATGAGTCGGATAAGCCGCGCCAAAGTGATCAGGTGTCGCCCATTTATTTAAAAAGATTTACGCCGCGGTGATCGTTACCCAGTAACGGGTACGGGTATGTACCTGAACCGGCAGTGACGTGGTCAGGGCCCGCAGTATCTGCTCGGTATCAGCGAGCCTGAAGGTGCCGCTGATGCGCAGCCCGGCTACGCCAGGTGCGCAACGCAGCCAGCCTGGCCGGTAGGGTGAGAGGTTGCTGACGAACGCGTCGAGGCGTTCGTCATTGCTCCTGCAGGGCAAATCGGCTCACACGGAGCTGGCCCGCGCGTCAGCATCCGCATCGGCTGCCTGATTGCGCTTGCGCCAGCGGGAGAACAACAGACGCAGCACGGTATTCCAGCAATAGCTCACCGCCACCCCACCGGCGAGGGCGAGGGCCACTTCGAACAGCGGGTGATGGAAAATAGGGACTGCCACTGACTGGAACTGGAAATGCGTCAGGTAGATATACAAGGTCGACGAGGCGATCACTGCACCCGCCCGTGCGACCAGCGCAGGCACGGGTACCGAGCGGAACCAGATAAGTGCCAGCATCGCCGGCAAGGCAATGTCGACATAGCGCGTGAATGCCTCCCAGCCGATACCGGCGACCGCCATCAGGTCCAGTTCGCCAACCACCAGTACGGCCACTGCACTGGCAACCCATTTGCGCGCGGTGGTATCGGCGTGATGAACGGCCATGCCCAGCACCATCACCGCCAGGAAGTGTTGCGGCACCCGGTGGAGCAGGGGGCTGGCGTCAAACACGAAACGGTTGAGCAGCACATCCAGCGCTACCAGCGTGCAGGTAGCCAGGATCAGCCAGCGGAACGGGTCGGCGCTGACGGCTTGGCGCACGCGCCTGATCGACAGCAGCAGCCCAATGATCACGATCAGCTGCACCAGCACTTCGATGTACCAGTAATTGAACAGGCTGACCTCGCTGGCCGGGAACCAGTTGGACACCAGCAGCAGTGACTGCCAGTGCAGCCGGTCGAACACCAGTTGCAGCAGGGCGGTGTACAACAGGGTCGGTACCACGATGGCGGCCAGTGACGGCAGCAGCGTGCGTGCATCACCCCGTGCTTCGATGGCCTTGAGCTGGAAGCGTGCCAGGCTGATGCCAGAAACCAGAAACAGCACCGAGGTTTCGCCGACGATCAGCCAGTGGTCGAACTCGCTCAGGTGGCCGACGACAATCAGGATGATGGCGAGCATACGCATGAACACCGGCATCTCCATGGCCCGCCATGCGCTTTTTGCCGGTGCACTCAGTTCGGCCAGCTGATACACCGGCAGGGTTTCCCAGCGTTCCGGCAAGTGGCCGATCAGCTCCTCCAGCACCCGTGAGGCTTGTACGAACGACAGCGAATCACCGCCCAGCTCGACAAAGCTCAACCTGGTATCCAGGCGCGGTACCTGGAGGATGCGCGCCCAGGCCGTACTCAGTTTTTCAGCCAGCGGTGACAAGGGTTGGCTTGCGCTGTCGTCAAACGGTGCAGGCAGTGCGCGCTTGTCGATTTTGCCGTTGGGCGTGAGCGGTAGGGCGTCGAGGAACACGAACAGCGCCGGCACCATGTGGTCCGGCAACTGGCCAGCGATTGCCTGGCGCAATTCAGTCGCGTGGGTGGCCCGGCGAACGACGCAGTAGGCAATCAGACGGGGCGTTGCGCTGTCGTGGTTGGCCAGGACTACGCACTGCCCGATGTGCGGGTGGCGGCAGATGGCGTTTTCGATTTCTGCCAGTTCGATGCGATGGCCGCGGATCTTCACCTGGCCGTCAGCGCGGCCGAGGAAGCTGACGCTGCCATTGGCCAGGTAGGTGCCCAGGTCACCTGTACGGTAGCAACGGTCGGTTGCGTCCGCGTTGAACGGGTTGGCGATGAATTTGGCCTCGGTCAGCGCCGGGTCGCCCCAGTAGCCGCGCGACAGGTAAGGGCTGCGGATCAGGATTTCGCCAGTTTCACCCACGCTGACCAGCTGGTTGGCCGGGTTGACCACCAGCAACTGGGCTTCAGCGATGCCTTTGCCCAGCGGCACCCGGGTGTTGTCCGCGTCTGGGTCGAGCCTGTGGAAGGCCATGGCTTGCGGGGTTTCAGTGGTGCCGTAGAAGTTTACGTTGACGGCGTTTGGCGCAATGGTGCGGATTTGCTGGAACAACGCCTGGCTGAGCGCATCGCCGCCCCAGAACAGGTAGCGCAGTTGCTCGAACCGTTGGCCAATCATCTGCGCGCCGGTTTCGATCAGCTTGCCCAGCGGTGGGGTGAGGTGGATTACATTCACGTCATGCTGGTGTATCCAGTCGGCCAGCCGTGCAGGGTCGGTCAGGGTCGACTGGGCCGGGCAGGCGATGGTCGCACCCAGTGACAGTGGCGTGAATACATCGCGGTACACCGGGTCGTGGCCCAAGCCGGACAGCAACGAGAAGGTGTCGGCCTGGGTGAAACCGTGCTGGTGCACATGCCAGTCGACGAAGTGCACCAGCGGCGCGTGGTGAGTGACGATGCCCTTGGGTTCGCCAGTACTGCCCGAGGTAAAGGTGATGTAGGCCGGTTGTTCGGGGCTGACGGCGGGCAGTGTCGCAGCTTGCCGGGGGAAGGCCTGCAGTGCCTCGGCGGGTGCCTCCGGCACCGTCACAACCAGGGTCTGCCCGGCTTCGACGGTTGCCTGGCCACAGCGCAGGATTACGGCAGGCGCCAAGGTGCTGGCCAATAGCTGGATACGCGCGGCGGGGTAGGCGGCGTCGGCCACGCTGAACGCCCGCCCGGCACGCAGGCAGCCGAGCATGGCGTAGACCATCGCGGCGCAGCGCTCGGCGACGATCAATACACGATCAGTGCTGCTGCCGGTATGTTCCAGCAGATGGGCAGCAATACCCTGGCTGATCTGTGCCAGCTGGGTGTAACTGCACGTGGCGTGCGGGGTAATGATTGCACTGGCGTCTGGGCAGCGCTGGGCCTGTTGCAGGAAGGCCTGATGAATCGGCTGCTCGGCACGGTATTCCAGGCACAGCGTCGGGTTCGGGCGCAGGTCTGGCATGATGGGTGAAGGCTCCGCATGAACGTTGGGGCTGGCTGGTAGCACAACGCTAGTGCAGGGAGGGCGATGACGCCAATCGTAGGCGCGGCTTTAGCCGTGAACACCGGCAAAGCCGGTGCCAGGCACCGCGTTGCCTGCTTCGCGGGTAAACCCGCTCCTACATGGGGCCGGTGTTTGGCTGGTTTAGCATTTGGCTGGTTTTTTTGTAGGAGCGGCCTTGTGTCGCGATCGGGCCGCACAGCGGCCCCATCAATATCAGCAGCATGGCTGAAATCGAGGGGCCGCTGTGCGGCCCGATCGCGACACAAGGCCGCTCCTACACAGGCTGTGTGAAAACCTCCCGACCGATGTAGCTGTTCAAAAAACATCCTAAAAATCGCGCTCTTACGCAAAATCTGGGTCTGCTGAGCAGCCAACTCTTTTCAGATTTCACGTACGAGCGCGATCATCGAAAAGTGACGGGGGTTTTCACACAGCCTGTACAGGTATTGCGCTCTGAAGGCCAACGGTGATCAGGCCACATCCACCAGCACGATCTCGCTGTCTTCAATGGCGGTTACCCGCAGCACTTGTTCCTGCTCGATCGCCACGCCATCACGTGCCTTGGCTCGCAGCCCGTTGACTTCGACCAGGCCCTTGGCCGGAACCAGGTAGCCCCGGCGGGCGGCATCGAAGCGGTACTCGGCGGTTTCGCCCGCCTTCAAAGTGGCGGCTACCAACCGCGCATCGGCGCGGATCTGCAGGCTGTCTTCGTCATCGGCACGGCCACTGGCCAGGGTCACAAAGCCTTCGCCACGCTCACCTTTGGGAAACGGCCGGGTGCCCCACTGCGGTGCTTCACCGGTGCGCTCCGGCACGATCCAGATCTGGAAGATACGGGTATCGACGTCTTCCTGGTTGTACTCGCTGTGCACGATGCCGGTACCGGCGCTCATCACCTGCACGTCACCGGCTTCGGTACGGCCCTTGTTGCCCAGGCTGTCCTGATGGGTAATCGCGCCTTCACGCACATAGGTGATGATTTCCATGTCGCGGTGCGGGTGCGGCGGGAAGCCGCTGCCGGCTGCGATCAGGTCGTCGTTCCAGACCCGCAGGTTGCCCCAGTGCATACGCGCCGGGTCGTAGTACTCGGCAAACGAGAAATGGTGGTGGGCGTCGAGCCAGCCGTGGTTGGCGTGGCCGAGGCTGTCGAACGGTCGCAGTTGCAGCATGGTCGTGCTCCTTGAATCAGTGGAATGAGGCCATGATGCGCTAAAGAAACATCGAAAATAAGCGTAAATATCGGCTTAAAACAATCAGTATGTTGAATGTTTTTAACGCATGCATTTACCCGCTTCATCGCCTAATGCACTGATCTGCAAGCATTCGCTGGCGATTTTCTGTCGATGGGGCGAACATGCCGGCTGATTTTGTTTTTCAACGGAGTGACCGTGGCCCACGAGCAACCCCTGGCCCCCGCCGACCTTACCCCGCCCGCCCAACTGCCCTGGTTGCGCCGCTTGGCCGCTCGCCTGTTAGGGCGTGGCCTGACCCGTCTGCAGGCGCAGCACCGTGATTCCTGGTTCCTTGGCCATGCCACGGGCCAGCGCAGTGGCCATGCCGACGGTTTGCGTGACGGCTTCGAACGTGGGCGGGTGGAGGGCTATGAGGCCGGGCGCCAGGTGCTGGTGATCCGCGATACCCGCCCGGACACCGCCGCCGTGCCCGGGCAGGACGACAACCTGTTCGACGACTGGCGCCTGCCGCTGACCGCCGAGTTGAAAAAGCGCTTCAAGGCCGATGTCGCCGCGCGCCTGCCGGCCGAAGCACAGCCCAGCGCCGCACAGTGGAAGTTGATATTCAGCGACACGCCATCGACCTGCGTGGTGGCCGGGGCCGGGGCGGGCAAGTCCACCTCGCTGGTGCTGCGCATCCTGTTGTTGCGCCACTACCTGGGCTACGAGCTGGACGCGATGACCGTGGTTACCTTCACCCGCGAGTCGCGCAAGGACTTCATCAAGCGCCTGCTGCAAGTGTTCGCCCTGTGGCAGATCAACCTGCAAGCGCCGCAGGCCCGCGAGCTGGTGCGCACGTTCCATTCGCGCATCCTGCCGCTGGTGCGCAGCCTGCCGGGGTTCGACCAGGTGCGTGCCTTCGAAACGCTGGGCAACGAGATGCCTGCCGGGCGTGAAGCCGAGGCCGACAGCAACCCATTTGACCTGCGCCTCAACGATGCCCAGCGCCAGCAACTGAACCTGTGCTACAGCAGCCTGTTGGGCGAAAACCCGCGCTTTGCCGAGCTGGTTGGCCAGTTGCGCAGCGAAGCCTTGCAACTCAAACCCCTGGACCCGAATAACCCCGACGTGCAGAAGCGCGCCCAGGTGACCCAGCTGGCTGCCCAGCGCGACGAAGAACTGTGCGACGTGATCGAGGACCTGTGGTTCGCCGCCGGCGCCTGGCCGATCAAGGGCATCGAACCGTGCCGCGAAACCGTCGAAATCCGTGGCAGCCGTTTCCATGTGCATGGGCGCCTGGCGGGGAACGGGCCGTTGGTGGTGCTGGGCTTTGACCCTGCCGAAAGCGCGCAGTACCAGCGCCCCGGCGCCAAGCTGGCGGTGCGTGGTGAATGGGCGGTCAAGCGCACCTTGTTGCAGGCGTTCTGCGACAGGCCGCTGATCTGGCTCGACAACTACGCCATGGCCCGGCGCCTGGCGGCCTCGCTGGCCGGTGATGCAGTGGCCGGGCCCGGCTTTGAATACAAGGTCAAGGGCGAGCTGGCCCCGGCACCGCTGCTGGATGCGTTCGTCGCGGCGGCCAACTTCATCGAGAACCTCGGCCTGGATGTGAACACGGCGGTGGCGGCAATGAGCTTTCCGTCGGGCGACAGCGACGCGCTGTTCTTCGAGGCCCTGGCCCTGTACTGGAAGGCCCTGGAGGCGCACCTGCTGGACCAGTCGCCACCGGTAATGAGCTACAACCGCATGTTCGCCCTGTTCGGCGAGAACAACCCGGAAAACCTGTGCCTGTTGCCTGACCCGCTGTTGCGGCCATTGGCGCACCTGATGATCGACGAGTTCCAGGACGTGTCGCCGCAGATTGTCAGCTGGCTGCGCGCCAGCCTTGCGGAAATCCGCCGGCGTGGCCCGGCCATGCACACCGGTCGCCATGCCCAGCACTCGTCGCTGCTGTGCGTGGGTGATGACTGGCAGTCGATCTATGGTTGGCGCGGCAGCTCGCCGAAGTACTTCATGGAGTTCAGCAAAGCCTTCCTGTCGCCGGCCAACACCCGGGTGATGCTGGTCGACAACTACCGTTGCCAACAGCAGGTGATCGACGCTGCCGAGCACCTGGTCAAGGGCACCCCGGCGATTGCCGGCAAGAAAGCCCGGGCCAGTGGCCCAGCAGCCGAGCTGCCGGGCTCGCCGGTCAAGGTCTTCGACCGTGATGAGGCGGTCCTGGGTGAAACGCTGATCGAGCATTACCAGCGCGGCGAGACGGTGATGATGTTGTACCGCAAAGGGGGCGACCGGGCGCTGATGGCCGAGCACCTGCAAAGCGTGCTGCATGCCGAAGCGGCACTGCCGGCCGAGCAGCGCCGCCTGCGCCAGTTGACCTACCACAGTGCCAAGGGTTTGCAGGCCGACGCGGTGTTCATGCTCGGTGACTGCCAGTACCTGACCAGCTCGCCGTACAAGAACCAGGTGTACCGCCAGGCCGGGTTGGGCAAGGCCGGTGATGCCCAACCGTTCGATACCGCGCAGAAAGAAGAAGTGCAGCGCCTGGCCTACGTGGCGGTGACCCGTGCGGTGCAGCATTGCTACTGGCATGTTGAGGCCGCCAATGGCGAACCCGCAGCGGCCCCACGGGCGTCGGGCCAGGTGGATGGCAAGCAGGCCTTTTTCGATGACCTGCGCGGGCAGTGAGGGTCGGTGACGGTTAAGTCACGGTCGGTGACGGGCCAGTGGGATGCCTGACGTTACGCCAAGGTAACGTGTCGGAGCCCCTTGCGGCCCGGCGCAAGGGTTGCCGCTGGCGACAGCAGGCGAAGGGGCCGGCGGCGTATTTGGCCTGGTGTGGTCGTACCAGGCTGCAAGTCAGGAAGCGTACCCATGCGTTCTGCATCGACACCCAAGGATCATCTGCTAGACCTGAACGGCATTGAAATTGCCGTGCGTTGCTGGGGGCCGGAAGACGGCATCCCGGTGCTGGCCCTGCATGGCTGGCTGGATAATGCCGCTTCGTTCGAGCGCTTGGCACCGATGCTCGATGGCTGTTTCGTGGTGGCCCCCGATCTGGTCGGTCACGGTCGTTCCGACCACCGCCGCCACGACAGTGGCTACTACCTGTGGGAGCACGCCGAGGACATGCTGGCGGTGGCCGAAAGCCTGGGCCTGGGGCAGTTTCATGTGCTGGCCCATGGCATGGGCACCGGCGTAGCGTCGCTGCTGGCGGCGATGACCAGCGGCATCGCCAGCATGACCTTCCTCGACGGCATGGGCGCACCGTTCACCGTGGCAGAGGATGACCGCGTGCAGCATCTGGCGCGGGCCTACCGACTCAAGCGCATGGTCCAGCGCAGCCAGTTGCAAGGTTTTGCCGAGCCGGACGTCGGCCGCTTCGACGACCTCGACACTGCCTTGGCCCAGCGCCGCGAACGCCTGGATACCGAGCTTTCGGAAGGTGCCGCACGGCTGCTGGCGCTGCGCGACCTGCTGCAGTTGGGCGATGGTTATTGCTGGCGCCACGACCCGCGCCTGGTGCTGCCCGAACCGATGCCGCTGACCGAGCGCGAAGCCTGCGACCTGCTCAGCCAGATTCACTGCCCGCTTTATCTGCTGCTTGGCCGCCAGGGTGCATTTACCGGCGAAGGCTTCACCCGGCGCCAAGCCGCCTTGCCCAGGCAGGCGAAAATTTCCTGGCACCCGGGTGGGCACCACTTCCACCTGGATGCGCCGGACCGGGCACTGGTCGATCAATTGCTGCGCCTCCTCGCGCGGCATGAAGGGGGTGTTCTGCAACGCTTGGTGAACGAGTAGCTGATTCTGGTCACGCCTTGCGCACCTGGGCTATGGTGGCTGCGCAAACCCCAACCTCTGTGGGCGCGGCTTTAGCCGCGAACACCCAGGGTACGCGTATCCACAGGAGCCCCGACATGCGACCGTTCGCCATCAAGCACATCGACCACCTTGTACTGCGGGTCAGTGACCTGCCGCGCAGCGTTGCCTTTTACACCGAATTACTCGGCTGCTCGGTTAGCCGCGTGCGCGAAGATCTGGGTATGGTTCATTTGGCCACGGGCACGGCAATGATCGACCTGGTCACCCTCGATGGCCCGCTGGGCAAGCCCGGCGGTGCGGCGCCAGGCACCGAGGGGCGCAACCTGCATCATTTTTGCCTGCGCATCGAGCCGTTCGATGAGCCGGCGTTGACCGCCTACCTGCAAGCTGCCGGGGTGAAAGTGGAGCCTGCCGAGAAGCGCTATGGCGCCGAAGGCGAGGGGCTGTCGTTGTACTGCTATGACCCGGATGGCAACCAGGTCGAGTTGAAAGGGCCGATACCGACTGCGGGGGTGGCATGAGCAACCTGCACAGCCGCGAACACTGGGTCGATACCGCACAAGGCAAGCTGTTCGCACAGGAGTGGGTGCCAGCGCGTGCCGTGCTTTTGCTTTTGCTTTTGCTTCTAAGCGCGCGATAGTTCAGGCGACACAAATTGCGACTTCAGGAGGCCGAGCGAAGGGCTTGCGGAGGGAGGTGACGGGCATGGATGCCCGTCAAGCGCTGAGGCCCCATGGATGGGGCCTGCAGCGCGTACTCCCGGGAGCAAGCCCGTAGCGAGGGGACCCCGGAGCGAAGCGTAGGGGCCGGATGATGGGAGCGGGCGCCTTTGGTTACTTTGGGCAAGACCAAAGTAACCCGCCGTAAGGGCGGAAGGGTGACTTGGCGCCACCAGCGCGAATGAATGTCTACTCGGTGTGAATGCCCACCCTCAAAAGCTTAAGCGCCTGTTTTGATAAAGCGATAACTCCATTTGCGATGGCGACGCGTACTCACCTTTTCGCCCTTACGGCGAGTCACTTTTTGCCAAACGCGGCAAAAAGTAACCAAAAAACGCTGCGCTCCCATCATCCGGCCCCTGCGCTTCGCTCCGGGGTTCCCTCGCTACGGGCTTGCTCCCGGGAGTACGCGCTGCAGGCCCCATCCATGGGGCCTCAGCGCTTGACGGGCATCCATGCCCGTCACCTCCCTCCGCAAGCCCTTCGCTCGGCCTCCTGAAGTCGCACTCTGTGTCGCCTGGGCTATCGCGCGCTTAGAAGCAAAGTCAAAAGCAGGAGCAAAAGCAGGAGCAAAAGCAGGAGGGCCGGGTTGGAGTGGATATCCCGGCAAAGCCAATTATGCTTCAGTTACCTTGCTGCGATCCGAGGCGGCCCGCCTCGTCGTGCTTCGCGCAACCAAAGCAAGCCCTAGGGCCTGGGTGCGACGGTGAAATGTTATGAGGTACTCCGGCCTGCATGAAGACATGACGGAGGTTACCCATGGCGGTTCTCGACAGCGCATCCACGGGCAGTAGCGCGCCCCAACGCGGCATCACCAAGGAGGAGCGCAAGGTCATCTTCGCTTCATCCCTGGGCACGGTGTTCGAATGGTACGACTTCTACCTGTACGGCTCCCTGGCCGCGATCATCGCCAAGCATTTCTTTGCCGGGGTCAATGAAACCACTTCGTTCATCTTCGCCTTGCTGGCCTTTGCCGCCGGCTTCGCCGTGCGGCCCTTCGGCGCCATCGTGTTCGGCCGCCTGGGTGACATGATCGGGCGCAAGCACACCTTCCTCATCACCATCATCATCATGGGCCTGTCCACCGCAGTAGTGGGCCTGCTACCCAGTTACAGCTCGATCGGCGTGGCCGCGCCAATCATCCTGATTACCCTGCGCCTGCTGCAGGGCCTGGCCTTGGGCGGTGAGTACGGTGGCGCTGCCACCTACGTGGCCGAGCACGCGCCCAAGGGCCGTCGCGGCTTCTTCACCGCCTGGATCCAGACCACCGCCACACTGGGGCTGTTCCTGTCGCTGCTGGTGATCATGGCCTGCCGCACGGCCATGGGCACGGAGGTGTTCGAAGCCTGGGGCTGGCGCATACCGTTCCTGCTGTCGATCCTGTTGCTGGCGATTTCGGTGTATATCCGCCTGCAACTGAACGAGTCGCCAGTGTTCATGAAGATGAAGGCCGAAGGTAAGGCATCCAAGGCGCCACTGACCGAATCGTTTGCCCGCTGGGACAATCTCAAAGTGGTGATCATGTCGCTGCTCGGCGGCACCGCCGGCCAGGCCGTGGTCTGGTACACCGGGCAGTTCTATGCGTTGTTCTTCCTGTTGCAGATGCTCAAGATCGAGCCACAAACCGCCAACCTGCTGATTGCCGGCTCGCTGCTGATCGGCACGCCGTTCTTCATCTTCTTTGGCAGCCTGTCCGACCGCATTGGCCGCAAGAAGATCGTCATGGCCGGCTGCATCATCGCCGCGTTGACCTACTTCCCGATCTTCAAGGCGCTGACCGAGTACGGCAACCCGGATGTATTCGTTGCCCAGGAGCAGAACCCGGTGGTGGTGGTGGCCGACCCTGGCCAGTGCGCGTTTCAGTTCGACCCGGTGGGCAAGGCCAAATTCACCAGCTCCTGCGACATCGCCAAGAGCCTGCTGGCCAAGCGCGCCATCCCCTATACCAACGAAGCGGCAGAGCCTGGCAGCGTGACGCAGATCCGCATCGGTGAGCGGGTGTTGCCGAGCTTCGACGGCAGCAGCCTGGCGGCGGCAGACTTCAAGGCGCAGAACGACGCCTTTACCGCAACCCTGGGCGGTGCGTTGAAAGAGGCGGGCTACCCCGAGAAGGCCGACCCGGCCAAGATCCACTACCCGATGGTGCTGTTGCTGCTGACCATTTTGGTGATCTACGTGACCATGGTCTACGGGCCGATTGCCGCCTGGCTGGTGGAGCTGTTCCCGGCGCGTATCCGCTACACCTCGATGTCGCTGCCTTACCACATCGGTAACGGCTGGTTCGGCGGTTTCCTGCCAACCGTGGCGTTTGCCATGGTGGCGGCGACCGGGGATATCTATTACGGCTTGTGGTATCCGATCGTGATTGCCGTGATGACGGCGGTGCTGGGGATTTTCTTCCTGCCGGAGACCAAGGATCGGGATATCAATCACACCTGAAGATTGGGGTTGCCTCTGCGGACCTCTTCGCGGCGGTTCGACGCCTCGATTAACCCGCTCCTACAAGGAACGCTGGCCCCTTGTAGGAGCGGGTTCATCGAGGCGTCGAACCGCCGCGAATAGCCGGCACAGGCAGCTCATCAATCAAAATACCCACGCAGCCCAAAGGCATACCCCGTATCAACCTCCGCCGCCTCACCCCGGCTCCAGCGCTTCTTCAGCACGAACTCGAACGCCGGCTCGTACAACCCGTCACGCACCAGCGCCCCCGCCAGTACCTCCACGTCATACCAGCCATTGTCCAGCTCGATGACCGGCCGCCCCGGCACCTGGTAGCGCGCCATCAAGTCACCCAGGGTCTTGGGCGTGAAGTGCTGCAGGATGCGCCAGGTGTACAGCATCAGCGCCCCATGCTCGACCCGTAGTACATAACCATTGCGCCGGTGCTTCAGGCGGCTGCCCGCTTCGCGCAGGGCCGGGGTGTAGCCATCGAGGGTAAACAGGATGCGGTAGGGCAGGTTGTCGACCCCGGCCAGCGGCAGCACCACGCCTTCGCGCACGGCCTGGTCGCCGCAGTCGTCGTGGGTGAACGCATAGGCCAGGTCGTCGGGCAGTTGATGGTCCTGTTTGAAGCGCTCGAGCAGTTGGATATCGCCGAGCAGAAAGTAGTCGACCAGGTCGTTTAGCACTTCGCTGAATTCGTGGCGCATTTGTTTTCCTTATTGGTGCGCATTTTGGGAAAGGGCAACCGGCTAATGTTTCTGGGCGATCTGGATCAGGTTGCCGCAGGTGTCATCGAAGACGGCCACGGTAACGGGGCCCATGGGCGTGGGCGGCTGGGTGAATTGAACACCCGCTGCACACAGCCGGGTGTATTCGGCCTGGATGTCACGTACGCCAAAGGACGTGGCGGGGATGCCATCCTGCCTGAGCGCAGCCTTGTACACCTTGGCCGCCGGGTGGGCGTCCGGCTCCAGCAACAGCTCGACGCCATTGGGGTCGTTGGGCGAGGTCAAGGTTAACCAGCGGTGCCGGCCCATGGGGATATCGTGCCTGGGCTCGAAACCGAGAACGTAATGGTAGAATGCCAGGGCCTTGGCCTGGTCGTCGACGAGGATGCTGGTGACCACGATCTTCATAAGCTCACACCGTATGCCTGGGGCCGATGTGTATCAGTAAAGACGTTCGGGCGTATTTGACCAGTAAGGTGTGCGCCAACAAAAAAGCTGCTCACGCCATAGGTAAATCCTTCATTAGCCGGCCCCCCTCGAGCCGCTGCCAGGGGTAAAGTGTCAGGCATGATCCCCGTGCGCCGATAGCGGCGACCCAGAGGTACCCGTGGCTGCCTATACCTTGCGACAACTCAAGTACTTCGTCACTACCGTGGAGGCCGGCAGCGTTGCCGAGGCTTCGCGCCAGTTGTACATCGCCCAGCCGTCCATTTCCACGGCAATCAAAAGCCTGGAAGAAAGCTTCGGTGTGCAGCTGTTCATCCGCCATCACGCCCAAGGCGTGTCGTTGACGCCCAGTGGCAAGCGCTTCTATGCCAAGACCAAGTCACTGCTGCAGATGGCCCATGAATTTGAACAGAACGCGCTGGCCGACAACGACACCGTGGCCGGGCAGATAGACATCGGCTGCTTCGAAACCGTGGCGCCGTTGTACCTGCCGCGGCTGATCGCCGGCTTTCGCCAGCGTTATCCGGGCGTGGATATCCGCCTGCGCGATGGTGAGCAGCAGGACCTGATTCAGGGCCTGACGGCGGGCACCTTCGACCTGGCGTTTCTCTACGACCATGACCTGGATGGTACCATCGAGGCCGAACCGCTGATGCCGCCGCAGAAGCCCTACGTGCTGCTGCCGGAGAACCACCGCTTTGCCGGCCAGTCCCAGGTTTCACTGCGCGACTTGTGCCCGGAGCCGATGATCCTCCTGGACGTGGCGCCCAGCCGCACCTACTTCGTCAGCCTGTTCAACGAAATGGGGCTGACGCCGAACATCGTCTTCAGCTCGCCGTCGATCGAGATGGTGCGCGGCATGGTCGGGCAAGGCTTCGGGTTCTCGCTATTGGTCACACGCCCGCATACGGAATACACCTACGACGGCCAGCGCTTGGTCATGCTGGATATCGCCGAGCCGGTAGCCCTGTCGGGGTTGGCTGCGGCGTGGTTGAAGCGGGTGCAACTGACCAAACCGGCGCAGTTGTTCGTCGACTTTTGCCGGGAAGAGCTGGCCAAGTTCTGAGAATCGGCAAGCCATCTGTGGCGAAGCACCCCAAAAGCCCAAACCTCTGTTCACGCCTGCGTGGCCCGGCGCAGCGGCACTTCGCGCAACAGCCAGGACAGCGCGAAGGCCACACTGGTAATACCGCCGGCCAGCAGGAACACCCCTTGCATGGCGCTAGAAAACGCGACCAGGTAGCTATGCTGCAGGGCCGCAGGCAACGCGTGCACGGCGGCTGGCGACAGGCTCGCCGGGCCACCGGCGCTGGCGCTGAAGTCGCTGGCCAGGCCACCGAGCAGGGCATGTGAAAACAATGCGCCAAACAGAGACACGCCGATGGCGCCGCCAATCGAGCGGAACAAGGTTGCCCCGGATGTGGCCACGCCCATGTGGCGCGGCTCGACGCTGTTCTGCACGGCCAGGATCAGCACCTGCATGACCATGCCCAGGCCGGCACCGAGCAGGCCCATGTACAGGTTCATCAACGCCATAGGGGTGTCCAGGTCAAGCCGACTCAGCAGGCCGAGGGCAACCACCTGCAGCAACGTGCCGAGGATCGGGAACATCCGGTAGCGCCCCCAGCGGCTGATCAGCCGCCCGGTAACTGCCGACACCACCAGCAGGCCGCCCATCAGCGGCAGCATCTGCAACCCGGCACTGGTCGGCGTGGCGTTCTTTACCACCTGCATGTAAAGCGGCAGAAAGGTGACTGCGCCAAACAGCGACACCCCGACGATAAAGCCGATCAACCCGGCGAGCACGAAGGTACGGTGGCGAAACAGGTGCAGCGGCATGATCGGTTCGACGGCGCGACGTTGTTCGAGGACGAAGCCGGCCAGGCCGATCAGGGCAAACAGCGACAGGCACAGCATGTCCAGCGATTGCCACGCCAGCAGGCTGCCGCCCAGGCTGGTGATGAGCACCACTGCGCCCAGCGCCACGGTAAGGAAGAACGCGCCGATGTAATCCACCTTATGCTGCACCAGGGCTACATGTGGGCGGAATACGCTGCCGATCACCAGCAACGCCAGCAGGCCCAGCGGCAGATTGATGTAGAAGATCCAGTGCCATGACAGGTGTTCCACCAGAAAACCACCGATCAACGGCCCGACCACCGTGGCGAGGCCGAACACGCCGCCGAACAAGCCCTGGTAGCGGCCACGTTCGGCAGGCGGGATGACATCGCCGATGGCGGCCATCGCCACCACCATCAGGCCGCCACCGCCCAACCCCTGCAAGATACGAAACGCGATCAGCTGGCCCATGGTCTGCGCCGCGCCACACAGTGCCGAGCCCAGCAGAAACAGCACGACGGCGACCTGCAGCACGCGTTTGCGGCCGAACTGGTCACCGAACTTGCCATACAGCGGCACCACCACCGTGGAGGCCAGCAGGTAGGCGGTGACCACCCACGACAGCCAGCGCAGCCCGCCGAGGTCGCTGACGATGGTCGGCAGCGCGGTCGAGACAATGGTCTGGTCGAGGGCGGCCAGGAACATCACCAGCATCAGCGCGGCCAGCAGCAGCGGGATGGAGGTTTGCGCGTCCGTTGCGGCAGGGGAGGTATTTGTGGGTATCGGTTGCACGGGGCGGACCTCAACGATGTGTGGCGTGGGCCTGGGCATGCTGTCGGCCGGCGTCCTGCAGGCCTGCCAGGGCAAAGCGGTACAACTGCGCTGCAACTGCCTCGACCGGCATTTGCAGAATCTCGTGCAGCGCGCCAGCGCCACCGCGCGGGCCAATCAGCAACATTGCCCACGGCGCCGTGACGCAGAGGATGCAGCGGGTCAGCGCAGGGTCGTCGGCGGGAATCTGGCTGACTTCGCTGAACAGCGCCTTGAGCAGCGACAGGCGCAGCGGTGCTGCCGCCTGCAGGTGAGCCTGGCCATGGGGGCTGGGGGCGAGGATTTCTGCGGCCAGTACCCGCAGGTGCCAGTTGTCGCGGGCCGAGGTAGCTTTGTGCACGACCAGTTCCACCAACGCCCGCAGTTTGTCCTCGGCCGCTTGCGCGCCTTGGGTAATGCGTTGCAGGTCGCTGAGGTCGAGGAAGCGTTGCCGGGCTTCGTCGAGCACCGCCAGGTATAAACCGTTGCGGCTGCCGAAGTGGTAGTTGATCGAGGCCAGGTCGACCTCGGCCTTGGCCGCGACTGCCTTGTTGCTGGTTTCGGCATAGCCGAGCGCGGCGAACAGCTCGCCGGCGGCTTCGAGGATACGGGTGCGGGTGACGGCGCCGTCCTTGCGCGGTTCACGGGGGGCAGTGGACATGGCGGGGGCTCTGCGCGTGAAGGTATGGGCAGAGGGTGGCGCAGGCTTAGTCTAAAATCAATTTAAATTTAATTTATGTGGTGAAGGAGTGAGTTCGCAAGCTGTCCGCATACCCTGTGGGAGCAGCTGTCTTTGTTGTCAGTTCTGGCCTCATCGCTGGCAAGCCAGGCTCCCACAGGTACTGCACCTGGCTTGAGGTCAATGCGATCGGGGTGGGAGCTGGCTTGCCGGCGAGGGGCTGCGCAGCAGCCCCAAAGATCTCAAGCCAAAAACGGTCAGTTCAAGCGCTTGCCACTCTGCTCCTCGCCACTGCTCGCTGTTTGTTGCACCGCTTCGGCCTTGTCGACCGGCAACTGGTCGAACTCACGCAAGCCGTCCTTGCGGTACGGGTCACCAATCCAGCGCGGAGCCATCACGAACTGCGGGCTGACCAGGCTCTTGGCCGGCTCGAAGCGGTCATAGCTCAACCCGGCCAGGTCGGACAGGGTATGGATCAGGTGCGAGCTGCTGTACGGGCGGTTGGCCATCGCCTGCAAGTCGCGTGGGTGCTCGGCCTGCCAGCTTGGCGAGGTCCACAGCAGGAACGGGATGGTGTACATCGGCCGGGTCGGTGCGCTTTCGTTGCGCCCCAGGCGGTCGTGGTTGCCAGAGCTGTACACGTCTTCACCATGGTCGGACAGGTACACCAGGAAACCGTTGGGGTTACCCGCCGAGTAACGTTTGATCAGGCTCGACACCACGAAGTCGTTGTAGCGCACTGCGTTGTCGTAGAAGTTGTAGGTTTCCACCTGGTCATCGGTCAGTGCGCCCGGTGCGCCCTGCTTGTCGTTGAAGTGCGCGTAGTCGTCCGGGTAGCGGTAGCGGTAGTCCATGTGCGTGCCCAGCAGGTGGACGATGATGAACTTGTTCGGTGCCGGGTCTTGCAGGGCCTTCTCGAACGGTGCCAGCACCACGTCATCGTACTGGCTGGCATTCTGGTTGCGCTGGTTGTTCAGGTACACCGGCGCGTCCGTCTGCTGCGAGAAGGTGGTGAGCATGGTGTTGCGCTTGGTCATGGTCTGCTGGTTGGTGATCCAGAAGGTCTTGTAGCCTGCCTGTTTCATCAGGTTGATCAGCGACGGGGCGGTGAGGAAGCGGTCCGGGTTCTGCTCATCGCCGAAGGTAAGGATTTGCTGCATCACTTCGATGGTGTAGGGGCGTGGCGATACCACGTCGCGAAACACGGTCAGGCCCTTGTCGTTGGCGGCCAGCGCGTCGAGGTTGGGCGTGGTGTCGCGGTTGTAGCCGTACAGGTGCATGTGCTCGCGGGTGGTGGACTCGCCCAGCACCAGTACCAGGGTGCGGGGCGCCGAACCGCTGCTGTCACGCAGGTTCTGCAACGGGGGCAGGGCCGCGTTCTGGGCCAGCAGCTCCTGCATGTTGTCCAGCTGCTGGCGGTACTGCCGGTAGCCGACCAGCAATTGCCAGGGCACGGCGGGCTCCATGCGCTGCTGCACCTTTTCGACGGCGTCGGCAAAGTTACGCTCTTGGGTGACCATCTGCTTGTAGAAGGGCAGCACCAGGTTGGCCAGCAGTAACAGCACGACCACCGGCAGGCGACCGCGCAGCGGCAGGTAGACCGGGCGCACGCGCCGCCACAACACCACGGCCACCAGGCTGTACAGCAGCAGCGCCAGGCCCAGCCACACACTGAAATACTGGCTGAAGTACTCACCCGCTTCGGCCGTATTGGACTCGAACATCACGAAGATGACGCTTTGCGAGAATTCCTGGCGATAGATGCCGAAGTAGCTCAGGCCGACCAGCGATGCAGCCCACAGCGCCAGGCCGATGATGGCCGCCGTGGCGCGCGTAAAGCGCGGCAGCAGCAATACCGGGACCAGCCACAGGCTGCTGAGGAAGAACGCATCACGGAAACCGGCAAAACCGGTGGTGCCACTGAACAGCAGCAACGCCTGGGTCACGCCGGAGAAGTACCAGAAAAACAGAAACAGCCAGCCCAGGCCGGCCCAGTCCACGCGCTTGTGCGCAACAGGGGGTGTAGTGTGTGACACGTATGCCTCGTCGTACCTTGGCAGCCAGCGAATGTGCGCGTGGCCGGGAAGGGCGAGACGCTAATCTGCAGACTGTGAAAATAACGTCAAGGCGGCGAGCCAAATGGCCACTGTATTTGGCAGCAAGGCCAGCAAAGGTATGATGGCGATAGCGAAACCGTACTGAAAGGCCGAGTGGACCATGAACCGTCGTAAGAAGATCAAGCAGCTGTTGCAGGCGCATCAGAAAAAAGCCAGTGCCAAACTGGCACCGCGCAAGCCCAAGTATATTTGCAAGGCTGACCGGTTGAAGCTGGAGGCCGAGGCGGTGGGGGATGTTCCACAACAGGCCGACTGACGCGGCCGCTGGTCGACTGACGCGAACCTTGTAGGAGCGGCCTTGTGTCGCGATCGGGCCGCAGAGCGGCCCCTCGATTTCAGCATTCAAGCAGATATCGCCTGGGCCGCTTTGCGGCCCGATCGCGACACAAGGCCGCTCCTACAAAGGGCATATCGGCTTTAGCGCCGGTAGTAGCGGTGCTCATCATGGTGCCGCTGGTGCAGCGCGCGCTCATGGCGGCGCTCCCAGTCCCGGCGGCGTTCCCAGTCGCGCCGCCGCTCCCAGTCCCGCCGGGCTTGCTCACGCCGCCACTGTTCGCGGCGCCAGTCGCTTCTGTGGTCGTGCCAGCGGTCGTCATCGTGGGCCAGCAGCGTGGCTGGCTGTTCAACGGCCACGTTGGCCACCCTCGACCAAGGGTTGCCGGCCGCTTGCAACGGTGCTTGAACGGCCGGCGCTACTGGCCCAGGCGCCTTCATTTGTGTTGCTGATGCTGTGCCCACCGCCGCGAACGAGAACAGGCCGAGCAGCATCAACCTTGCGACATGTATTTTCATGAGCGAAGCCAACCTCTGATAACCATTGAGCCATCTGGCCAGCAGGTGTGGAGCGAACCTTGCCTCGCATGCCGCGACCTGTCTGTGCCTTTCACATAGACCGGCAATCGGGAAAAAGTTCGCGGCAGCAATAACTTGTAGAACTTTGCTCGGTGCAAAGGGCCGCCCCTGTGGGGCTTAAGCCGCGAACACCGGCAAACCCGGTGCCATGCGCGCAATCATCCGTCTGCAAACACCTCGCGCAGGTGGCCCCGATAGCTGTCGAACGCAGCTATGGCCCCAGCCACCGCTTCTGCCTCTTGCCACTCATCCAGCCGCAAACCATCCACCTTGGCAACGAACTCGCGCCAATGCAGCGCGCGGCCATCCGGGTGCGCTGCCAGGTGGCTGGCGCCCAGGGTGCCATCCAGGCCAAGGCGCTGGGTGAGCTTGAACAGAAACGCCGCCCCCAGGTTCGACCCTTCACTGCAGTACAGCCAGCCCAGGGCCTGGGCCGGGCTGGCGCAAACCGGTTGGGGGCGCGGCGGTAAGGGCCAGCCCAGGGCACGCAGATCGGCCTCGACCGCCGCAAAGCGTGACAGCGCCAGCAGCCCCGGCAGCTGCAGATTCAGTTGCCGATCCTGATACAACGTCAACAAGCTGCCATGAAACCGGTGCTGCACCTGCAGGAACCGGCCATAGCGTTCGCGGCTCTCGAAAGGCCGGGCCGCCATCACCAGTTGATCGACGCTGTCGTGGTCCCGGCTGCTGGCCGCTTTCAAGCGTTTACAGCGGCCTGGCTCCGTAAGGGTGAAGGGTGCAGCGGTCATCGGCATATCCATGGCGTAAGGGCAATGTGCCCATCATGCTTGCCATCCCTGGCATGCAGCAAGCACCACACATGGCGATCTACCCCAGGGCAGCCGCCTGTTGCAGGTTCAGCGAGCGGGTTTCCGGGGCCAGCAGCCAGGACAGTAGCAGGCCGAAGAACGTGATGGCAGCGGCCACGTACATGGTCTGCGCAATGCCCAGTACGTCCAGCGACATCGGCACCAGGTAGGTGCCCACCGCTGCACCGATGCGTGAGATGGAGGTGCCTATGCCGACGGCGAAAGCGCGGATCTCGGTAGGAAAGATCTCGTTCGGGTACACCAGCGTCAACACCTGCGCGCCGCCGATGAACAACGCATACATGGCGAAGAACAGCAGGATCCAGATGCCCGCACTGCTGTGCAACGCGCCCAGGCACAGCAAGGCCAGGCCCGAGACCAGGAAGCTGTACAGCAGCAGGTTGCGGCGGCCGATCACGTTGATCAGGCGGGTAGCAAGTATGCAGCCGACCACGAAGAACAGCGTGATCAGCACCGAGCCGATCGAGGCGCTGTCACCTTTCACGTTCAGCGCCGCCAGCACCTTGGGCGCAAATGCATACACCGAGAACAGCGGGATAATGCAGCAGGTCCAGAACACGATGACAAACAGCATACGCTTGCCATAGCCGGCATACAGCAGGCTCCAGATGTTCACCTTGTGGCTGACGCTTTGCTCGGGCAGGTTGCGCAGGGAAAAGTCCTTGCCGTATACCGCCTTGATCACGTGTTCCGCTTCGGCGCGACGGCCTTTGCTGATTAGCCAGCGAGGCGACTCGGGTGTACCGATACGAACCACGAAAAGTGCCAGGCCAATGATGGCGGAGCTCGCCAGCACCAAGCGCCAGGCATCCTCGTCGCCGCTACGCAGCAGCAGTTCGCCAACGATGTAGGCGGCTGCGGCACCGGCAAACCATAAAATGGTAAGCATGGCCAGGCGTGGGCCACGGTACTTTTTCGGCATGAACTCGACCAGCAACGAGGTGGCCACCGGGTACTCGATACCCACCGCAATACCGATTACCAGGCGCAACAGGAAGATGGCCAGTGCCGAGTCGGCCCAGAACTGCCCAAGCGAAGCGACGATGAACAGCGTAGGCCCGACGAAGAACAAACGCTTGCGGCCAAGCCGATCGGTCAGCCAGCCGCCCAGAAAGCCGCCGAAGAAAATGCCGATCAGCGCCGAGGCGGCGATCAAGCCTTGCCAGAAACTGTCCAGTGACAAGGCCATGCTGATGTGCGCCAAAGCGACACCGATAATGCTCAACACATAGCCATCGACGAACGAGCCGCCGCCAGAACGCAGGGTGAGCAGTTTGTGAAAGCTGTTAAGCGGTAGATCTTCGACTGAGATATTAGGACTTGTCATTGTTGTCTCCCGATAGGGTTTTCGAGGCAAAGGGGCAGCGCGACTCCCAAGACGGAGCCGTGAAGCCATCTCGAAATTTCAGTGATCGATGGCTATACGGTTATTGTTATTTTCGGTGCCGGTGATAGCGTGAACAGTGAGCGCCTTGTCGCTCAGATTTCATAACGTACTTCTTTCGATGGCGGGTGGCCGAAGAACGCACTGTAAGACCTGCTGAAGTGGGTGCACGAGACGAACCCGCAGGCAATGGAGACATCGAAGATCGATGCGTTGGAGTTCTGGATCAGGCGCCGCGCCTCGGTAATGCGTAGCTGGAAGTAGTACTTCTGTGGCGTGGTATCGAGCTGGTCCTTGAACAGCCGCTGCACCTGGCGCACCGACAGGCCAATGGCCTGGCACAACTGACCGGGCGACAGCGGCTCCTCAAGGTTGGCCTCCATCAGCTTGATGATCTCGCGCAGGGGCCGGCTGACCTTGGGTTGCAGTGGCTTCTGAAAACTGCGGAACTTGCTCTGGTCATGGTCCAGGGTGTCGAGCACGGCATCGGCCAGCGCCTGGTTGCAGCCGATGTTCAGCCACTGCAGCATCATTTCGAAGGCGCCTGCCGGCGAGGCGGCGGTCAGGCGGTCGCGGTCGAGCACCAGGGCATCATGGGTGACTTGGGCGTGCGGCACGCGCTCGGCCAGGGCAATGCGTTGTTCCGGGTGGATGGCGCAGCGGTAGCCGTCCAGCAGCCCGGCGCTGCCCAGGTACCAGGCACCGTTCCACAAGCCGCCGAGCGCCACCGGGAACCTGGCCAGCCGCTTCAGCAGCGCGGTCAACCAGCCCGGTACGGTACGCGCAGCCCGCAGGCCGCCGCAGACCACCATGATGTCGAGGTCACACAGGCGCACGTCGGTCAGTGGCGTGTCTGGCCTGATGGGGATCGCCAGGTCGCTCATCACTTCGTTGTGGTTGTGGCTGAAGGTGTGCACGCGGATCGAACCGGGGGCAATCAGGTTGGCCGTGACCAGCACGTCAAGCGCCTGGGTGAAACTGGGCAGGGAGAAGTTTTCCAGCAACAGAAAACCCACCCGGGAAGGTTGGGGGCGGGCAACCGATTGGGCCATGAAGCCCAGGTTGCGCTCCTTGAAGGTGTGGCTGAACGCTCTTGTAGTTATTGTCATGGGGCACCCAAGGCCGATACCTGAGGCTCGGCTGACGAACAGTGTTCAGGCCTTCCGAAGAGGGCTACGGTGTACGGGACGGGGCTCAATGTAAGTGTGTAACAGTGGCAAGTCCAACGACATTTCAATGCATTCTTCAATAACCCAGTGTTATCGGTGAGCGGGCCGCTTTTTCGTATAACCCTGGGTTATGCGTAAAGTAATTTTAGTGCCGATGTGTTTTTCGGTGTTCCGTGTACGATTCAATTGTCAAGTACGCGGAACGAGGAGAACAGACCAGGATGTTGCAGCGGCAAGTTGACCCCGATACCTTGTTACTTCGCATGCCGTCGTTACGTGCCGTCAAAGCTTTTGTAGCCGCCGCCAAGTACCAGAGTTTTACCCGGGCGGCGGAGGCATTGTGTGTTTCGCAGGCGGCTATCAGCCGGCAGATTCGCGAACTGGAAACTTACTTGAGGGCGCGGTTGTTCGAACGCGTGGGGCGTAGCGTTTCGCTAACACCCGCGGGTTCGGTGTTTTTCGAGGCCTCGCAGTTGTCGTTCGTCAATATTGCCCAGGCGGCAGAGCGCATTCGTCATACCCCACAGGACAAGCACGTCCTGACTATTTGTTGCTCGCCGGCGTTTTCGGCGTTCTGGTTATCGCTTCACCTTAATGAGTTTCGTGCCAACAACCCGGATATCGAACTCAACCTGATCACCACGCATAACTTTCTGACGCGTGAGCCAGGGGTTGAGCCGGATGTGATCATTTCCAAGTTTGCCAATGTGGGCGAGGCCTACACGATCTACCCGCTGTGCCATGACGTGATCTACCCGGTGTGCTCGCCGCAATACCTTGCACGCCACCCCGAGATCGGCACCCTGGAGGGCCTGCGCAGCAGCGCGCTGCTCGACCTGAGCCCGTTCGGCCGGGCCGGTGTGGCCGAACATGTGGACTGGAGCGTGTGGCTGGCGTTCTACAACGTTGACATCGATGAGCGTAACGCCGGCAGCCCTCCGCTGTTTCACGCCAATGACTACAGCCTGATCATCAACATGGTGCTGGCCGACCAAGGCGTGGCTTTGGGTTGGAACCAGTTGGTGGAGGGACTGGTGGAGCAGGGTCGTCTGGCCAGGCCGGTGCGTGAGCAAGTGACCTTGCGTAATAGCCTGCATTACCTGGCGTGCAGGGAAAATACCGAGCATGACGCGTGTGGGCGAGTGCGCGACTGGGTGCTTTCAAAGTTTAGCGGCTGGAGAGTTTGAACTGATCAATGCATAACGACGCCTTATGCAATGGCCTTTGAAAATGTCGTTTGTAGCGAGGAAGGCAGTGGCTTAAGTTGCTAAGAAGTGGCAACGCGTTGTTCAAAAAGAATAAAGGTCTGGTAATTGTCCGCGGTCGTCGAGCGCACCGTGTGGCTGGAGGATAATAATGAATAGCAATGAATCCGTCATGAGTCTGATCAAGCAGCGTAAACCACGGCATGTATTACCCCGCGAGTTATACCTGGACCCCGAAGTTTACCGTCAGGACCTGGAACAGATCTGGCACAAGGACTGGGTGTTCGCCGGCCATACCTTTGAACTCCCCAAGGCGGGCCAGTACTTCACCTTGCAGATCGGTGACTACCCGGTAGCCGTGGTGCGGGGCAAGGATGGCGAAGTGCGCGCGTTCCACAATGCCTGCCGCCACCGTGGCGCCAAAGTGTGCGAACACGCCAGTGGCAAAGTGGCCAAGCTGGTTTGCCCCTACCACAAGTGGACCTTCGAGCTGGACGGCAACCTGATCTATGCCGGTAACATGGGTGCGGACTTCGACAAGACGCAACACAACCTCAAGCCCGTGCATGTGCAAGTCGTGCACACCTACATCTACGTGTGCGTCGCGCAGCAAGCGCCAGACTTTGCCAGTTTCCGTGCTGCGGTCAGCCCGTTTATTGCCCCGCACGGCCTGGAAAACTGCAAGGTCGCCTTCGAATCCAACCTGATCGAAAAGGGCAACTGGAAGCTCGTGTTCGAGAACAACCGCGAGTGCTATCACTGCGACGGCACCCACCCAGAGCTGCTCAACTCGTTCGTCGAGAACCTGTCGGTGGCCGGCGTGGGTGGCGATGACGACCCCGATCTGGTTGCTCACTGGACCCGCTGCGAAACTGCCGGCATGCCCAGCCGCCTGGTCATGGACCCGCTGGGGCGCTTCCGTATGACCCGCATCCCGTTGTCGGCGGGTGCGGTCAGCTACACCATGGACGGCAAGCCTGCGGTGAATGGGCGGCTGGACAACAGTGGCGAAGCGGACATCGGTGCGTTGCTGTACTTCAACTACCCGTCTACCTGGAACCACTTCTTGGGTGACCATGCGCTGAGCTTCCGCGTGTTGCCGATTGGCCCTGGTGAAACGCTGGTGACCACCAAATGGCTGGTGCCGGAGTCGGCAGTGGAGGGGGTGGATTACGACCTCGATCGCCTGACCAAGGTGTGGCTGGCGACCAACGACCAGGATCGACGCCTGGTGGAGGGCACCCATGCGGGCGTTTCTTCACCGGCCTATGAACCGGGGCCATTTTCGGAAAATGCCGAGAACGGTGTGTGCCAGTTCGATGACTGGTACTGCGTGACCATGCTGGAACGGTTAAGCGGGCGTGTGCCATTGAAGTCGGTGGGTTGAGCAAAGGCGCTGCGGCTACTGCTGATGCCTGCGGCCTTTGCATAATCTGTATTCGCGGGTAAACCCGCTGCTACTCGGTCCGCGCGAGCTGTTCGGCTTCCTTGGCACGTGTCACGTTGACTGCGCTGGGCAAACGGACGTCATTCTTCGCAGCGAGGATCTCGGCCATGACACTGACGGCAATTTCGGCCGGGGTCTTGCTGCCGATATAGATGCCAATCGGCCCGTGCAGGCGCTGCAGCGACGCTTCGCTTTCACCAAAATGTTCAATCAACCGTTCGCGGCGCAGCTGGCTGTTGCGCCGCGAGCCGATGGCGCCAATGTAGAAGGCCGGGCTGTGCAAGGCTTCGAGCAGGGCCAGGTCGTCCAGCTTGGGGTCGTGGCTGACGGCGACGATGGCGCTGCGAACGTCCGCGCGGAAGGCGCGGACCACGTCGTCCGGCATGCCCGGCAGCAGCGTAACCCCGGCGATACTCCAGCCCGCTGTGTATTCTGGGCGCGGGTCGCACAATGAGACGCTGAAGCCGTTGAACAGGGCCATGATGGCCAGGTACTCGGCCAGTGCCCCGGCACCGATCAGCAGCAGACGGTAACCAGGGCCGAGGGTGCTAAGCAGGCGCTGGCCATCGAAACTGAACAGTTCAGGTGTGGCGGTGGCGGTCAGGCTGGCTGCGCCGCTGCGCAGGTCGAGATTGCGGCGTACCAGGCTACCGCTGTCCAGGCAGGCCAGCAGTTGTTCCAGGTGCGCCAGCGAGGGGGAGAACTCCAGCACCAGCTCGAGGGTACCGCCGCAGGGCAGGCCGAAACGGTGGGCTTCGTCGGCACTGACGCCATAGCGCACCACCTGGGGCAGGCCGGCAGGCATGCCGGGGCCGCCGTAGGCACGGGTGTAGCGGTGGATGAGGTCGCCCTCGATACAGCCACCAGAGACACTGCCCACCACCCGGCCATCGCTGCGCAGGGCCATCATCGAGCCGACCGGGCGCGGCGAGGAGCCCCAGGTGCGGGCGACCGTGGCGAGCAGGGCGCGGTGGCCGGCGGCTAGCCAGTCGCGGGTGGTGCGCAGGACCAGCAGGTCGATGCTTTCCATTGAGGGCTCCATTGATCCTGATGTTCAGTGGTGGCTGTACCGGCCTCTTCGCCGCTAAAGCCGCTCCCACATCGATTGCATTGACTCAAGCCTTGTGCAATGCCTGTGGGAGCCTGGCTTGCCAGCGATGAGGCCTGAGCAGGCAACACAAGACAGATGCTCCCACCGGGAGTGAACCTGTGGGCTTTAGCCGCGAAGAGGCCAGCACAGGCACCCAGTGCTTCAGCGCATGTGCAAGATGATCGGGCTGCTACTGGCCGGGTCGGTATGGCCACGCAACTTACCCACCGCCTGCGCACTCACCGCGCCGCCGTGATTACCCCACGCCGAACGCACAAAGCTCAGCACCTCGGCAATCTCCTGGTCCCCCAGCTGTTCGCGGAACGACGGCATGCGGTAGGCATCCGGCACCCCGGCAGTCACTACCCGCTGCGACCCGTTAAGGGTGATGTTGATCGCCGAGGCGTCCTCTTTGGCCAGTACCGAAGTGGCGCCGGCCAATGGCGGCATCCACTCGGCCTGGCCTTTGCCGTCCAGGCCATGGCATGACGCGCAGCGGGTCACGTAGGTATGCGCGCCGGGGCTATCAAGCTGTGCCGCTGCCGACTGCGCCTGATACTGCCAGGGTGCGCTATCACGTTGCGGGTCGCCGGGCAGTGATTTCAGGTAGTGGGCAATGGCAGCCAGGTCATCGTCACTCATGAACTGCGTGGAGTTATTGAACGCTTCGGTCATCGAACCGAACACCACCGCATGGCGGTTGCGCCCGGTCTTCAGGAACTGGGCGATGTCAGCCTCGCTCCAGCGCCCCAGCCCGGTGTTGTGGTCGCCGCGCAGGCTGGGTGCGTACCAGCCATCGAGCAATGCACCGGCGAGGAACGGCTTGTCGCTGTCATCCAGGGCTTTCTCGTTGAAGGCCAGGCCGCGTGGCGTATGGCAGCTGCCGCAGTGGCCGGGGCCCTGGACAATGTAGGCACCCCGGTTCCACTGCGCGTCCTGGCCGGTTTGAGCGGCGTAGGGCGTGGTCGCTGCAAACAGGCCGTTCCACATTGCGACGGGCCAGCGTAGGTTCAGCGGCCAAGGGATGTCGCTGGCCCGGTTGGCCTGCTTGACCGGCTGCACGCCGTGTGTGAAGAACGCATACAGCGCCTTGACATCGTCATCGCTGAGCTTGGCGTAGGACGGGTAGGGCATGGCCGGGTACAGCCGCCGGCCGGCGGGCGCAACACCGTGACGCACGGCGCGGTCGAAGTCGGCCAGGCTGTAGCTGCCGATACCCGTGCCCTGGTCGGGAGTGATATTGGTGGCGTAGATCGCCCCCAGCGGGGTGGCCATTTGCAACCCGCCGGCGAACGGTTTGCCGTCCGGCACGCTGTGGCAGGCCACGCAGTCACTGAGCCGCGCTACATACTCGCCACGGCTGACCAGCGCCGGGTCGGCAGCACTGGCCTGCACATCGGGAAACGGCGAGGCGGGCTCGCGGGTGACATACCAGGCCAGCAGGCCAGCCGCGACCAGGCACGGCAGCGCCAGCCAGCCCGCGGTTCTTGCGAAACGATGGGTCATGGGGCATTCCTTGTGCGCTAGCTGAAGGTGTGGCGGCTCATTGGCAAGCTGCGTACGCGCTGGCCGGTGAGCTGCGCGACCGCGTTGGCCACGGCTGGAGCCACCGCGGGTAGCGGTGGCTCACCGATGCCACCCATCTTCGCCCCGCTTTCGACAATGCGCACATGTACCCGGGCCATGCGCGCAGGCGGCAGGATCGGGTACAGGTCGTAGTTGCGCGCGCGCGGCTTGCCATCCACGTACACCGCTTCCTCCACCAGCGTCTGCGACAGGCCCAGGGCGACCGCACCGTTGACCTGGTGTTCGATGATCGCCGGGTTGACGATGCTGCCCGGGTCGATGGCCTGCCAGATGTCGTGCACCTTGACCTCGCCGTTCTCTATCGACACTTCTGCGATGACAGCCGCCTCCGAGCCGAACGGAGACGCCATCGCCACGCCGCGTGCACGCTTGCTGCCGTCTTCGGCGGTGAACGGCCCGCGTTTCCAGCCACCGGACAACTCGGCGACGGCGTTCAGCAGGTTGGTCAGGCGCGGGTTATCGCGCAGCAGGTGCAAGCGCAGTTCGAACGGGTCCTTGCCGCCCTTGTCAGCCAGCTCGTCGAGGAAGGATTCGTAGAAGAAGTCGTTCAGCGAGTTACCCACCGAGCGCCAGTAGCCGAGCATGGCCGGGCCCTTGACGTAGATCTGCGCGATGCGCTTGTTGGCGATGGCGTACGACTTGCCCGACAGCCCCTCAAGCGCGGTCGGGTCGATCTTGTCCCCTTGCTTGCCGGCGAGGGCCTCGGTCGGCCCTTCGGTGGCGCTCACCGCTTCGATGGCCACCGGCATGCCGTCGGCATCCAGCCCGGCGCGGAACTTCACCACGGCGACCGGGCGCAGCACATCGCGCAGGAATTCCTCCTCACGGCTCCAGATCAGCTTGACCGGTCGGCCAACCGCCTTGGCCAGGGCAATCGCCTGCGGGTAAGGGTTGGCCGAGTCGTAGAGGAAGTGGCGGCCGAAGAAACCGCCCAGCAGGGGCGAATGCAGGTTGATTTGCCTGGTTTCCAGGCCGGTGCGCTTGGCAATGTCGTCACGGAACATGTCCGGTGCCTGGTTGGGCAGCCACACGTCGAGGGTGCCGTCCGGGTTGAAGCGGGCGAGGGCAGAAGGTGGTTCCAGCTGTGCGTGGTTGAGGTACTGGTTGTGGTAGCTGGCCTCGACCTTGGTCTTGGCATTGGCCAAGGCACCTGCGACATCGCCGTCGTTCTCTTCGTCACGCGCCGGCCCGTCGACCGAGGCCAGGTGCTGGCGCCAGCCGTCGCTGGAGAAGTCCGCCGGCATCGGCCGTAGCGGGCTATCGGCGGCTGGCTCATTCCAGTCCACCTGAATGGCTTCTACCGCGCGCTTGGCATGCCACCAGCGTTCAGCGACCACGGCCACGGCGCCCGGCAACTGATGCACCGAGTGCACGCCTTGCATGGCCTTTACCTGTTCTTCGTTGCGCAGGCTACCCACGGCCATGCCCAGGCGCGGCGCGTGCTGCACGGCGGCGTGGAGCATGCCGTCGACCTTGATGTCGATGCAGTACTGGGCTTTGCCGGTGGATTTGTCGTAGGCATCCAGGCGCCGTACGGGTTTGCCGATCCAGCGAAACTGGCTGGGGTCGCGCAACTTGACGCTGGCCGGGTCGGGCACTGGCAGGTCCATGGCACGCCCGGCCAGCTCGCCGTAGGGTACGGAGCGCCCTGTCGTGGCATGTACTACGTTGCCCGGCGTGGTGGTCAGTTCCTCGACCGGCACGCCCAGCTGTTCGGCGCCCGCCTGCAGCAGCATGGCCCGGGCGAGGGCGCCCAGGCGGCGCATGGTCGGGTAGCTCATGCGCACCGACATGCTGCCGCCGGTGATACGCATGCCGTTTTCCATCACCACATAGGCTTCGCCTGGTGGTGCGCTGTCGACCACGAAATGGGCCGGGTCGACGTCCAGTTCTTCACCGACGATCTGCGCCATGGCCGTGAACGGGCCTTGCCCGCCTTCCATGAACGGGCTGAGCAGGCGCACCGTACCGTCCGGGCGGATCTCCAAGAATGCCGGTACCTGTGTGCCACGCGCTGGCGTTGCTGCGGCCGCTGCCTGCACACGCGCCGAACCCAGGGGCAGGCCGAAGCCCAGCACCAGGGCGCCGACAGCGGTGCCGGCCAGAAAGCGCCGGCGCGACAGGTTGACCGTTTCGCCCAGCTGCAGTTTGAGCAGTTCGGCAGGGCTATCGACGGGCGTATTCATCAGGCCTGCTCCCCTTGCGCCAGGTCATGCACAGCGGCATGGATCGCGTTGTAGGTACCGCAGCGGCACAGGTTGACCATGGCGGCGTCGATCTGCGCATCACTGGGCTTGGGCGTGTGCTTGAGCAGCGCCGTGGCGGCCATTACCTGGCCGGACTGGCAGTAGCCGCACTGGGCTACCTGGTGCTCCACCCAGGCCGCGACCACCCGTTTGCCGACGGCATCGGCCTCGATCGCCTCGATGGTGGTGACCTCGCGCCCGACCACGCCGGCTACCGGGGTGACGCAGGCGCGTACCACGTTGCCATCCACCAGCACCGAGCAGGCGCCGCACTGGGCCAGGCCACAGCCATACTTGGTGCCGGTCAAACCGAGGTCGTCGCGGATCACCCACAGCAAGGGCGTGTCGGCGTCCGCCTCGACCTGATAGGTCTTCTGGTTGATGCGTAGTTCCATGGTTCACCTGCCAGTCATCGGTTGCTGTCGCTGTGTATTCTCGTGTGAGGAATACGTTGTTCCCCAATCTGGAAACGCTAGCACAGGGGGGCGACCGCCGGTCTGCTGGCGGGTGCAGGTTAAGAGGATCGGGCAAGTAATCCGGTGGAATGCGCAAGTCAGTCCAGGCCTCATCGCCGGCAAGCCAGCTCCCACAGGTACTGCATAGTCCTGAGAAACTGTGGGGTACCTGTGGGAGCTGGCTTGCCGGCGATAGGGCCAGTGAGGCAAACAGGACTTCTGGCTTAAAAACCCGGATAATGCCGGCCAATTTCGTTTTGCACGTTTAAATCACGGTAATCCCGCATGGAAATCAAGGTCAATTTTCTCGACAATCTCCGTCTCGAGGCCAAGTTCGACGACTTTACGGTGATCGCCGACCAACCGATCCGTTACAAAGGCGATGGTTCGGCCCCAGGCCCGTTTGACTATTTCCTGGCGTCTTCGGCCTTGTGCGCGGCTTACTTCGTCAAGCTGTACTGCCAGACCCGCGACATCCCCACAGAAAACATCCGCCTGTCGCAGAACAACATCGTCGACCCCGAGAACCGCTACAACCAGATCTTCAAGATCCAGGTCGAGCTGCCCGAGGACATTTCCGAAAAGGACCGCCAGGGCATCCTGCGTTCCATCGACCGCTGCACGGTCAAGAAAGTGGTGCAAACCGGCCCCGAGTTCGTCATCGAAGTGGTTGACAACCTCGACGCCGATGCCCAGGGCCTGCTGATGCCGGTGTCGGACACCAGCACCTACATCGCTGGCAAGGACCTGCCGCTGGAGCAGACCATCGCCAACATGTCGGGCATCCTCGCCGGGCTGGGGATGAAGATCGAGATCGCCTCGTGGCGCAACATCGTGCCCAACGTGTGGTCGCTGCACGTGCGCGACGCGCAGTCGCCGATGTGTTTCACCAACGGCAAGGGCGCCACCAAGGAGGCCGCGCTGGCCTCGGCACTGGGCGAGTTCATCGAGCGCCTGAACTGCAACTTCTTCTATAACGACCAGTTCTGGGGCGAGGACCTGGCCAACGCGGCGTTCGTGCACTACCCGAACGAGCAGTGGTTCAAGCCCGGCCCGCGCGATGCGCTGCCAGCCGAAATCCTCGACGAACACTGCCTGGAAATCTACAACCCGGACGGCGAGCTGCGCGGCTCGCACCTGTATGACACCAACTCAGGCAACACGGCACGCGGTATCTGCTCGCTGCCGTTCGTGCGTCAGTCCGACCAGCAGGTGGTGTACTTCCCGTCCAACCTGATCGAAAACCTGTTTCTCAGCAACGGCATGAGCGCTGGCAACACCCTGGCCGAAGCGCAGGTGCAGTGCCTGTCGGAAATCTTCGAGCGCGCGGTGAAGCGCGAAATTCTCGAGGGCGAACTGTGCCTGCCGGACGTACCGCAGGACGTGCTGGCCAAATACCCGGCGATTGTTGCCGGTATTCAGGGCCTGGAAGAGCAAGGGTTCCCGGTGCTGGTCAAGGATGCTTCGCTGGGGGGCGAGTTCCCGGTCATGTGCGTGACCCTGATGAACCCGCGCACTGGTGGCGTGTTCGCTTCGTTCGGCGCCCATCCAAGCTTTGAAGTGGCGCTGGAGCGCAGCCTCACCGAACTGCTGCAGGGCCGCAGCTTCGAAGGCCTGAACGACCTGCCACAACCCACCTTCGAAAGCCACGCGCTGACCGAGCCGAACAACTTCGTCGAGCACTTCATCGACTCCAGCGGCGTGGTGTCGTGGCGCTTCTTCAGCACCAAGGCCGACTTCGAGTTCGTCGAATGGGACTTCTCCGGCCACGGCGAGGACTCCAACCAGCAGGAAGCCGCGACCCTGTTCGGCATCCTCGAAGATCTGGGCAAGGAAGTGTACATGGCGGTCTACGACAACCTCGGCGCCACCGCCTGCCGCATCCTGGTGCCGGGCTACTCGGAAATCTACCCGGTCGAGGACCTGATCTGGGACAACACCAACCGTGCGTTGTCCTTCCGTGCCGACATCCTTAACCTGCACAACCTTGAAAGCCGGCCGCTCAAGCTGCTGCTCAAGCGCCTGGACAACTGCGATGTGGATGACTACACCACCATCAGCACACTGATCGGCGTCGAGTTCGACGAGAACACGGTGTGGGGCCAGTTGACCATTCTTGAGCTGAAGTTGTTGATCTGCCTGGCCGTGCAGCGCTTTGAGGAGGCCAAGGAGCTGGTCGAAGCGTTCCTGCAATTCAACGACAACACCGTCGAGCGTGGCCTGTTCTATCAGGCGTTGAACGTGGTGCTGGAAGTGCAGCTGGATGACGAGCTGGAGCTGGAAGACTACGAAGCCAACTTCCGCCGCATGTTCGGCAACGCGCGCATGGACGCGGTGTTGGGTTCGGTGGACGGCAGCGTGCGCTTCCATGGCCTGACCCCGACCAGCCTGAAACTCGAAGGCCTCGACCGGCATCTGCGTTTGATCGAGAGCTACAAGAAGCTGCACGCGGCCCGGGCCAAGTTTGCCTGATAGCGGCTGCGCGATACAGGCCTCTGAGGCAGCGGGCTTGCCCGCTCCCAGAGGTTACCGTGTGAGCTTGAAAACCACACAATACCTGTGGGAGCTGGCTTGCCGGCGATGAGGCCGGCCGTCTTTATATATCACTTCGCTTTTGCCCCTATCCCCATTGGGTCTTGCCGCTTCGCCCGCCGAGCGCGTATTGTGTTGCACCCATCCCTGAACCCACGGCGCGAACACCGCCAGAAGGACCTCGGCCGCGCACGACAAGAAGGCGCAGACCATGAGCACCCCTTTGGACACCAATGCCCTCAAAGCCCGCCAGCAAGCCGCCTGGGCCAGCGGCGACTACGCGGTAATCGGCACCACCCTGCAACTGGTAGGCGAACGGCTGGCCGAAGCCTGTGACCTGCGCTGGGACGAGCAGGTGCTGGATGTAGCTGCCGGCAATGGCAACGCCACCCTGGCTGCTGCCCGGCGCGGCTGCCGCGTCACCTCCACGGACTATGTACCTGAATTGCTCAAGCGCGGCGAGGAACGTGCCCGGGCCGAACACCTGAGCGTGCTGTTTCAGGCCGCCGATGCCGAAGCGCTGCCGTTTGCTGATGGCACCTTCGATGCGGTGCTCTCCACCTTTGGCGTAATGTTCGCCCCCAACCAGCCACAGGCTGCGCGTGAATTGGCCCGGGTATGCCGGCCCGGCGGCCGCATTGGCCTGGCCAATTGGACCCCGCAAGGCTTCGTCGGGCAGATGTTCAAGACCCTCGGGCGGCACGTGCCGCCGCCAGCCGGCGCCTTGCCGCCATCACGCTGGGGTGATGAGGAACAGTTGCGGCTAATGTTCGACGGCACGCTTGGTGAACTGCATGTCAGCCGCCAGCAGTTCAACTTCCGCTACCGCTCAGCGGCGCACTTCATCGACGTGTTCCGCACCTGGTATGGGCCGGTGCACAAGGCATTTGCTTCGCTGGAGCCGGAGGCCGCCGGTGCGCTGGAAAGGGACCTGACCCAGTTGCTGGATGAGAGCAACATCGCAGGCCCTTCTTCGTTGGTGGTGCCGAGTGAGTACCTGGAGGTGGTGGTTATTCGGGGCTAACAGGCGCTCCTTCGAAAGCCTCGGCGGGTGGTGGCGCTGCACGGACATTGAAAAGCTTGCAGACGAAGTACCAAGCGATGGCGACCGTCATGTTGTACGGGAACAGTACTGCCCAGAACGGCAGTTGCCAGTTCTTCTTGCCCTGCATTTCACCCGGTTCACCGGTGCGCCAAGGGGCGTAGTGGCGCCAGGCTTCTGCTGGAGTGAGGCAGATGGCGTGCAGTGGCCTGTGCCACCAATTGGGTTCGCCGGGCGGTGGGAGCTTGTCCGGGCCGTGGTCCATGAAGTGGCGGAGGTATTCCCAGACTTCGGCGACGTGTCGGGTGTCGGGATCGGTGGGTTCATTGCTGTCGACCCATAGGCAGTCTTTTTGGTGGAGGCTGCCGTCCTCGCGGCGTGGGGCGAAGGCGAGGGCGTAGCTGGTGGTGAAGGCAGAACCACTGAATTCAGTACGCTTGAATACACCGCCTCCAATGTTGTTCCAATCGAAGACTATGAGTTTGTTCATTCGTTTGTAATAGATTTTTTTTGTTAGCCGATTCAGGAAAATGTGTGAAAGATTTTTTATGAAAAGTATCCTATATACTAAAAAAGGGGTGAAAATGAAAGGCGCTAAAATTAGCATGGCAATGAAAATCGAACCGCCGTCGAGTGAGTAATCTATATTGCTATCCGTGAGGTTGGAGAAAGAGAATATACAAGTAGACAAAAACATTGCGATGTAGATCTTCCCCATGAATACAGAGTCAGAGACCCAGGGGTTTCGCAAGCATAAGCTTGATTTGTATGCCTGAACAAGTTGTCCAGAGATTTTAGGGGGGATCCCTGATTTATGCGATGGATTGAAAAGCCAAGTGGTCGCCATGGACTTAGCGCTCCAGATAAAATTTGGTAGTAGAATATGTGTCGTTATCCAGGCCTCTGTCTTTATCGTAATCAAGCGTGAGCGTGAAAGCTCTGATACCTCTGGATTCAACCTTGTAGTGAAGTACTAAACCAGCGGGTGTCATGTGGCATTTCGGTGTTGCAGGAGAGCGGCTTTCGTGTTTTTCGAAGCTGTGACTTATAAGCGTTCCCGACCATTCACTTTGGCCCAGTGCAAAGCCTGGTAAAAGAAGAGTGAGTTCAGCAGTTGAGCTTTCATTAGTGACGTGTGTGTGTACTATTGTTGTCCAATCAGGCGTCGACCAATCGCTATGTGTGTTAAATCCAGTCGTGAGACCGGTTATGCCGAGCTGCTCGGATTGCAATGCTGATAAAGTTATTGGTGAAAAAAATCCTATCTGCCATGCTTTGACTTCTTCGTGGAGATTTTGAAAGGGCGGTAATTTTCTCTCGAAGTCAAGATGTATATTTTCTCGTACCTCACCGTCATTTTTCCTCGTGCCAAAAATGCTTCTGCATGCCCATAGTTCCATAGGGCTGTGAAGGCGGGAATGTGCCTTTGAGTGGAAAAATAGACCTGCTCCGATCAAAGCGGCTCCTACCAATACAAGCCCCGCTGCGGTCCAGCCTGCAAAAGGAATAACAACCGTCTTACCTGCGATGGCAAGGGTTCCTTCTAGAGTTAGAACAGAACCCAAACCCGTTAAACTACCGCCAGTCGCTGTATATATCCCCGAGGTAAGATTGCCGTTCTGCCACTGGCGTAACGCTTTATATCCATCAGAGAAAAAGCCCGCTGCTATCGCTGGGTAGGCTGAAACTCGCGCAAAGAGATTACTCGTTAAAAAATTAATGATACCGTTACCAAAAGCCATCCCAGGTGCAGTTGAACTCAATCTCAACATTAAGGCTTTCTGCGTTGCCCGCACGCTAACCAGCGTCGCCGATGCTGCACCAATTACCCCAAAAATCGAAGAAGCAAAACCCATCGTGTATTCCGGTGAATCGCTCTGCTGCAGGCTGTTGTAAGCCGCCTTGAGCGAAATCACGTTGAACCACAGCATCCCCGCGTTCAAACCACCACCAACCCCCGTGGTAAGCAACCCGAGAAAGTTGGGTTTCGCGCGCGCAGTGGTGGTGATTTCGATGGACACCGTCCGGCTTCCCGAGATGCGGATTTGTTTCATCTCTTCAACCTGCGCCATGCCACTTTTCAGGTACTTCTGTACCTCTTCGCTGAAGGGATTCTCCGCGATGGCCTGGCCGGTGATCCGGTAGCGCGCCGCCAGCAGCCCCAAAGCTTTCTCGGCATTACCCTCGCGCGCTGCCAGCAACACCTGCTGACGCAGGCCATGGCTGGCATCCCACCTTGTCTGCCCGCGTAGGCGCTTGAGCATCACGGTGCTTACCGTCTGGGCGGTGAGGTCGGTGATGCCGGCCATAGCCGGGAAGCGGCCGGCCAGGCCTTCGATCACGTTGTCGCTGGCGCCGAACAGGCTACCGATCGCGTCCGCTTTGTCCTTGAACGGGTTGAACGGTGCCAGGGCGGTGTACAGCGGGCTGTCGTGTTGATCCAGCCACTGTTCAAGGCGTTTGAAGCGCTGATCCTGTTCTTCGGTACCGGGCGCCGGCTGGCCCATCGGTTGAATCAACAGCGCCAGTGAAATTTCCAGCCCGCGGGCGGAGGCGATTTCGTTGCGGTCGTAACAGGCCAGGGCCGCCGCGAGGCTGTAGTAGTTGTCGACATGCTGGGGTTCGGCAGTCCGGAGCCAGGCGTCATGGTCGTTGCTGGCTTGCAGGGCCTGGTTGCGCATCGCAATGATCCGCCGTTCCAGTTCATCGCGTTCACTGTTGAAGCGCAGGTACTTGGCGAGGTCGAGTCGCTGTGCCAGGCGGGCGCCGTTGGGGGAGTAGTCTTCGTGGGTGAGGGCCTGGAAGCGTGACTCGGACGGCGACAGGGCGGGGCCGCGGCGCTCGGTGCCCAGCCGGAATTCGGCCAGCTCCACGGCAGGCGCATCGGCCGGGTACAGGCTTTCCAGGGTCTTGTTCAGCAGCATGGCCACCAGGTTGCGATGGTGGAAGTCGCGGCTTTGCACGCTCAGCTGTTGGGCATCCAGCTTGAAGCATGCCGGCACGCGTTCCTGTTCGGGCTCTTGTGCGGGCTTCAGGTGTTCCAGTCGCTCGGCGGGTATCAGGTCGCGCAGTTGATGCTGGTAAGCCGACACCGTCAGGCTCAGGTCCAGGGCCATGCCTTCGGCATCGGCGAGCGCCACC
>NZ_JBJDNB010000026.1:0-106007 GCF_044900445.1 Pseudomonas sp. NPDC089407 | reverse complement strand
CGCCGACTTCTGGTACAAGTACGTCGGCCTGGAAGGTCGTATCATCGGCATGACCACCTACGGTGAGTCGGCGCCGGCTTCGGCACTGTTCGAAGCATTCGGTTTCACCCTGGAGAACATCCTGGGTACTGCCGAAGAGCTGCTGGAAGACTGATACAGGCGTAAGGCGAGGGCTTCGCCCTCGTTTCGCGACACAAGGCCGCTCCTACAGGGTACTGCGCACGCCGTCCCCTGTGGGGCGGCCTTGTGCCGAGCTAGGGCCGCATGGGTCGGCAAAAATCTTTGTTGCCGTATGTTGCTACCCTACCGTTTGGGGTAACAACCCAAAGAAATCGGAGCCCTTGAAAACAGTCTTCCCAGAGGCGCAACGCCTTGGGTTCGCTAGCTTCCAGCACCATACCGCCCGGCCCTCTTGTCCTTCTAAATCAATGTCTTGATGTAACTTTTCATTGTGCCCGACACTCTCATACAGCAGCATACCCTTCCTTCATAGCTTTAAGCCGGACGCATGGCATTGCCAACATGGATGTAACTACCCCCCCTACTCGCCCGCATCTGAGCAGCAAAACGCTCTATCGCTGGCACCGGGGCTCACTCGAAGAGCACCTGCGAGCGCTAAGGCCCGAATGGGCCAACAAACCGCTGGAAATCACCACAGAGATGCTGGGCGGCAACGCCTCCTTTGTGAATTACGTACGGCATCATCACCTGGTTGATCCAAGCACCGGCCAGCCAGTCGAGGTTGTAGAAAAGTCGATTCGCAAGCTGGCACTTATCGGAAGCCAGGAGGCCCGATTCCATCGCACAGAGGGGATGCTGGCTGGAAGCAAGCACTTCCATTACCCCTCCTGCCTAGGCGTCATCGAGACGCCATCTGAGAGCTTGATCTTTACTGAGTTCGTTCGCGGTAAACCGCCACGGATGCACAAAATTGGCAAGCAATTGGCGCTAGGTGTCGCCGAGCTGGAGGCGCTCAGCCACGATTACTTGCAAGCCCAGCCGCTTGGCAAAGCACCCTTGCTGTGGAGCATGGATTTCTTCAGGCCTTGGTTCCTCTTGCGCCCACGCTTCAACTTTGCCCGTTGTCTACCTGAACTCATAAAGCTTGGGCTTGATGACCAGCGCTTTACTGGCCTGGCAGAGCGATTTAAAGCGTTTGTACCCCTGACACAGAAAATGGCAGCCGAGGCCCGTCGAAGCCCCCACTGCATCAGCCACATGGACTACCTACAAAAGAACCTGTTCGTCGACAAAGGCCAATTGCATCTGATCGACTGGAGCGAGGTTAAGGTTGGGCGGATAGGCTTTGACGGCGGCGCCTACCTGGGCAGCCTGTTCCGACGCAAGGACATGAAGGTATTCCTGGCGGCGCAGGCCGAGTTCATCGAAACGTACCGAGCGGCCCTGCCAGAGCGCTTTGATGTAGAGCAGGCGCTAGGGAACTTGCGCTACGTATTCCTACTCACAGCCCTGTTCCACTGCCTGCGCCCGGAGACGGTCGCCGAGTACAAGGAACGTGATCGGATGGCGTTGTTGCTGGAAAAATACAACTATTTGCTGGGGTTGCTGGATCAGGGGTAGATCGGCGTTTTTGCAGGGTGGCAAAAAGCTTCGCGGGCAAGCCCGCGCCTACACTGAGCGGCGCATAACGCCCGCATATTGGGAAGCTTGTGGGCATCGTGTGGCATTTTGATGCCATAGATCATCAATTGCTCAGATCGTCTAATTTCTTTTCGCGATTTTTGCCCAGTGGCGCGCCTACAAATGTGAAATTGTATTAAGATTCGCCACCCCTTTTGATTTCAACGGACCCGCAGGGCTACAAGCCCCTGCCGCCCCTTTGCTGAATGGATACCGCTCCACGTTTATGGACGACGCTTCGCCCCGCCCTCGCCTGCTGGTCCTGTCAAAAGGCGCCCAGCGCATCAGTACGTTGCCTTCATTGCTGCCCGAATTCGCGCTGCAAAACGGTGCTGTGCGCGATGTCGAGCTGGCTGATTGGGTAATGGCCTGGGGCCGCAAGCCAAGCGCCATCAAGGCCATGGCCGAGGCGCGCAAGGCTGGCAAGCCCGTCCTCACGCTGGAAGACGGCTTCCTCCGCTCCGTAGGCCTGGGCGCCGATGAGCCGCCGCTGTCGCTGATCGTCGATGACGTGGGGGTGTACTACGACGCTACCCAGCCATCACGCCTCGAACAGCTGATCGCCACACCCCTCGACGCCGAACAAACCGAACGTGCCCTGGCGCTGCGTAGCTTGTGGCAGCAACAACGGGTGTCCAAGTACAACGACGCACGTATCGAGCTGCCAGCGCTGCCGGCGGACTGCGTGCTGGTGGCCGACCAGACCTGTGGCGATGCCTCGCTGCAAGGCGCAGGCGCCGCTGAGTTCCGCGCCATGCTGGATGCGGCGTTGGCGCGCTACCCGCACAGCACTGTCGTGCTCAAGGTGCACCCTGACGTGGTGGCCGGGCGCAAGGCCGGGCACTTCGACCTGGCGGCGCTGGCCAGCAACCCACGTGTGCAGGTGCTGGCACGCAATGTTCATCCGGCCGACTTGTTGCCACGCATGCGTGCGGTATTTGTCATGACGTCGCAACTGGGCTTCGATGCTCTGCTGTGGGGCGTGCCGGTGCACACCTGGGGCATGCCATTCTATGCCGGCTGGGGGCTGACCGATGACCGCCTGCCAGCGCCTTCGCGGCGCAAGCCGGTGCCGTTGGCGCAGCTGGTGCACGCCAGCCTGGTGGCTTACCCGCGCTATGTTTGCCCGGAACGGGGCCAACCGTGCACGCCAGAGGTGCTGATCAACTGGCTGGGCTTGCAACGGCGGCACCGCAGCGTGTTGCCGAGCGCGGTGCAAATGCTGGGTTTCAGCCGCTGGAAAGAGCCACTGGCCAACCTGTTTTTCAACGGCGCAGCCATTCGCTTCGTCAAACCCGAGCAGCCGCTGGCGCACGATGTACCGGTGGTGTCCTGGGGTTGCAAGCACGACACCGACCTCAGTGCCCACCCACTGCCGGTCAACCGGGTAGAAGACGGTTTTCTGCGCTCGGTCGGCCTGGGTGCTGGCAAGGCCCGGCCGTTGTCGTGGGTGGTCGATGACCTGGGCATCTACTACGACGCCACCCGGCCTTCGCGCCTGGAACGCATCCTCGCCGACGAGCCATTCAGCCCGCAGCTGCTGGACCGCGCCCAAGCGTTGCGCCTGGCCATCTGCGCGGCGGGGCTTACCAAGTACAACTTGCCTGGCGCCAGCTGGCAGCGCCCGGCGCATGCGCAGCGCGTGATTCTGGTGCCTGGCCAGGTGGAGGGCGATGCGTCCATCCGCTTTGGCGGCAACCGTATCCGCAGCAACCTGCAACTGCTGCGCGCCGTGCGTGAGCAAAACCCGGATGCGTGGGTGCTGTACAAACCCCACCCAGAGGTATTGGCCGGCACCCGCGCGCGGGGCGACGACGAAGCGCAAACCGTGCACTGGTGCGATGAAGTGATCGGCGATACGCCACTGCAGCAGTTGCTGGAGGTGGTCGACGAATTGCATGTGCTGACCTCGCAATCGGGCTTCGAGGCCCTGTTGCGCGGTGTACCGGTGACCACCTATGGCCAGCCGTTCTATGCCGGCTGGGGGCTGACCCGCGACCTGGACCTGCAAGCGCCAGTGCAGGCGCGGCGCAGCCGACCGCTGACGCTGGACCAGTTGGTGGCGGGCACGCTGCTGCTCTACCCCACTTACGTAAGCCTGGTGACCAACCGCTTTACCACTGCCGAACAAACCTTATACGAACTACAAAACTGGCACGCCTTACCGCAGCCTGGAGCCCCCTCCCGATGGCAGGACTTGAAACGACGCTTGAGCAGTTTGTTGGGCATGAAGCGCCCGACCAACTGAATGCAAGGGCGACGCGTGGTCCGCTGCTGCGTATCCCGTCCCACAATTTTCTGTTTCTACAGGGGGTCAGTTCGCCCTTCTTCAGCCGCCTGGCCAAGGGGCTGCGTGATATCGGCCAGCGAGTGCACAGCGTGCGCTTCAATGTCGGTGACGCCCTGTATGGCCCCGGTGGCGCACGGCTGACCTGCCCGCATCGCCCGGAAGACTTGCAGGCCTGGTATGCCCACGTGTTCCGCCAACTGGACATCACCGACCTGGTGCTGTTTGGCGACTGCCGCCCGGTGCACCGCCCGGCCGTGACCCTGGCGCGGCTGTCGGGTATTCGCGTGCATGTGTTCGAGGAAGGCTACTTCAGGCCCTATTGGGTAACGCTGGAGCGCGACGGGGTGAACAACAACTCGCGCCTGCCACGCGACCCGCAGTGGTACCGCGAGGTGGGCAAGCACATTCCGCGCTACCAGAATGGCAACCCGTTCAAGCTGTCGTTTGCCGCGCGTGCCACGCACGATGTGCTGTACCACGCTGGCGGTGCGCTGAACCGGCTGTGCTTTCCGCGCTACCGCACCCATGCGCCGTTCAATGCGGCCGTGGAGTACGCCGGCTTCATTCGCCAGGGCATGCGCCTGCTGCGTGCCCGTGTGCACGATGATGCATTGGTGGCAGAAGTGGCCCGTGAGCGGCATCCCACGTTCCTGCTGCCTTTGCAATTGGACAGCGATGCGCAAATTCGTGATCACTCGCCGTTCCAGAACATGACCCAAGTGATCGAGCACGTGATCGACTCGTTCTCGCTCAACGCGCCGTTCGATGCTCGTCTGCTGGTGAAAAATCACCCGCTGACGCCTGGGCTGATCAACTACCGCAAGGTCACCGAGCAATTGGCCCGCAAGTATGATGTGGCCGAGCGTGTCGACTTCATGGAAAGCGGGCATATGCCCACGCTGCTTTCGCACATCACCGGTATGATCACCGTCAACAGTACTGCAGGGGCCTCAGCGATCCTGCACCACCGCCCGACCTGCACGTTGGCCGAGCCGATCTATGCCATGCCGGGGCTTACCCATCAGGGCGGGCTGGACGACTTCTGGCAGCAGCCCGAGGCGCCCGACAACACCTTGTTCCAGCGCTTCCGCAACACAGTCATCCACACCACCCAGGTCAACGGCGGCTTCTACACCGCCTGCGGCATGGACATGGCCGTGGCCAACTGCCTGGAAGTGCTGATGGCAAAAACTTCAAGAATCGAAAAATACCTATGAGTTCGCACGCCTCTCCCCGCTGCATCCTCATCACCGGCGCCACGGGCGGTATCGGCGGCGCGCTGGCGCCGGCCTATGCGGCCCCGGGCGTGACGTTGATTCTGCAAGGCCGGCGCCATGAGCGCCTGGCGGAAATGGCCGAGCAATGTCGCGCCCTGGGCGCCCAGGTGCTGCTCGAAGCCCTCGACGTGCGCGACCTGGACGCGCTGCGGGCGATGGTGCGGCGGGTAAGCGAGCAGCATCAGCCCGACCTGGTACTGGTCGGCGCCGGGCTTAACACCGCCGTGGGCGCCAATGGCGAACCGGAAGCCTGGGACGACAGCCGCGCGCTGATGGAAGTGAACGTGATGGCCGCGCTGGCCACCGTCGAGGCCGCCCTGCCGGCCATGCGCAGCCGTGGCAACGGGCAAATCGCCCTGTTCAGCTCGCTGGCGGGCTGGCGTGGCTTGCCGGTTACCCCCACCTACAGCGCCAGCAAGGCTGCCATCCGTGTGTATGGCGAGGCCATTCGCGACTGGCTGGCGCCGGAAGGGGTGAAGGTGAATGTGATTGTGCCGGGGTATGTGGAGTCGAAGATGTGCTTCGAAATGCCCGGGCCAAAACCGTTTCTGTGGACCGCCGAAAAAGCGGCCCGGCGCATCAAGCGCGGGCTGGCGGCGAACCAGGCGCGTATCAGTTTTCCGTTCCCGCTCAACCTGGGCACCTGGCTGCTGGGGCTTATCCCGCAGTGGCTTTCTTCGATGATCCTGCGTGGGCTGAAGTACAGTGATTGAAATTTCCTTGTTGCCGGTTGCTGTGATCGGCCTTGGCCTGACCGTGGCGGTCGAGCGCCTGCTGCACCCCCGCCCTGCCCTGCGCCGCCCGGCCGATTGCTGGATGCTGCATGCGGGGCTGTGGTGCGTCGGTTTTGGGCTGCTGTATGCGCTGACGGCGCGGCCGTTGTTCAGTGGGGTCAACCTGCTGTTGCTGTGGCTGCTGATCGTGCTGGTGAGCAATTCGAAGTATCACTCGCTGCGCGAACCGTTTGTGTGTGCAGACTTTGAATATTTCAGCGATGCAGTGAAGTTTCCGCGCTTGTACCTGCCGTTTTTCGGTTTCGGCAAGGCGGCGTTGCTGGCGGTGGGCTTTCTGGTTTACCTGTGGGCGGGGCTGAGCTTTGAGGTGCCGGGGGCGCGGCTTGAAGCGCTGTTGCCGCTGGTGCTGGGGCTGGGCTTGTTGCGCTTGGGGCAGCGGCCGGTGCAGCCGAGCTTTGATGCCGAGCGCGATGTGCGGGTTTGGGGGTTGGCGGCCAGTTTGTGGCGGTACTTCTGGGCGGCGCGGGCGCCGGTGGATCGGGCGGGGTTGGGGTCACCGTTTGGTGATATGCCTGGGGCGGCCTCTTCGCGGGGCAAGCCCGCTCCCACAGGGGGTGAGCCTGCACTGGCATCTTCGCGGGTGAAGCCCGCTCCCACAGAGGGTGAGCCTGCACTGGCCTCTTCGCGGGGCAAGCCCGCTCCCACAGGGGGTGAGCCTGCACTGGCCTCTTCGCGGGTGAAGACCGCTCCCACAGAAGCGGCGGTAGCTTTGAGAGATGAGCAGGTAAACCTGTGGGAGCGGGCTTGCCCCGCGAATGCGTCGGCACAGCAAAAACTGCCCCAGGCTGGGGCGCTGCCGGACCTGGTCTCGGTACAGAGCGAGTCGTTCTTCGATGTGCGCGAGCTGTGGCCGGGTGTGCGCCCGCAAGTACTCGACCAGTACGACCTGCTGGCCAGCCAGGCGCTGGCGCGTGGCAAGCTGCAGGTCGCGGCCTGGGGCGCCAATACGGTGCGCACCGAGTTTGCCTACTTTACCGGCATCCCTACCGGCCGGCTGGGCGTGCACCGCTTCAACCCGTACCGGGTACTGGCTCGCCAGGGCCTGCCCAGCATCGCCTCGAAGCTGAAGGCGCAGGGCTACCGGACCATTTGCATCCACCCGTACGACGGGGGGTTCTACGGCCGTAACAAGGTGCTGCCGGCCCTGGGCTTCGATGAGTTCATCGATGTGCGGGCGTTCAACGCTTCGCAAAAGGCCGGGCCGTTCATTGGCGATTGCGCCGTGGCAGCAAAAATCCGCGAGCTGCTGCAGGCGCCGGGGCGCACCCAGCCGTTGTTCATCCATGCGATAACCATGGAAAACCACGGCCCGCTGCACCTGGAAAGCGTGGCCGCGCACGAGCTGCCCGCCTGGTTCGACCGCCCGTTACAACCGGGCATGCAGGACCTGGGGCCTTACGTGCGCCATATCTGCAATGCCGACCGCATGCTGGGCATGCTGCGTGAAACGCTCATGGCTCACCCCAACGACGCGCTGCTGTGCTTCTTTGGCGACCATGTGCCGATCCTGCCCGAGGTGTACCAGGCGGTCGGCGCGCCGGCCGGTGACACCAACTACCTGATCTGGTCCAACCGCCACCAGCCGGGCTGCCGTGCCAGTGCACTGGCGGTGCAGCAGTTGTCCAGCACCTTGCTGGCCCATGCCCAGGCGCCTGTGGCAGGCCGGCATGCGCCCGCTGCCACCGCCGGGGTAGCCTGACAACGTGCTGCGTATCGTGCTGGGATCGGACCTGGCGCCGGAGCGCGCCGCAGACCCCGCCCTGGCCCGCTTGCTGGCCGAAGGGCGTGGGTCGTTGGCGTTTCTGATTGGCAATACGGCCTGCCGCTATCGCCTGCTGGGCACGGCTATTAACTGGGACCGTGTGCTGCTGGCCTTCGAGGGCGAGCAGGCATTGGGCTTTGCGGCGTTCAAGCATGGCCGGCGTGGGCCGTTTGCCCTGCACTGGCGGCCGTTCATTCGTGAGTTTGGCGTGCTGGCTGGCTGGGTGCGGTTTACCGGGTTCTGCCTGAGCGAGCTGCGCGAATGGCGCTACCCGTTCTTGTTGTACGGGCTGCGGGTCAGCAAGGCTGCCCGCCAGCAAGGCGTGGGGTCGGCGCTGGTGCAGGCGTGCTGCGCGCATGCAGCCGCGCTGGGCTTTAGCCAGGTTGAGCTGGAAGTGCCGCTGAACAACCCGCGCGCGCAACGCCTGTACCTGCACACCGGCTTTGCCCTGCGCCGCAAGCGCTGGGTGCCGTTCCCGCCGGTGCGCAACATGTGGCGGGCGGTGTAATGCTGCGGGAGCGGGCTTGCCCCGCGAGCACCGGCCAGTTCACACCCCCAGAGGCCTTGGTAGACGGTACCGGCTGGGTCGGCATCATGTCGCAATGGGTGGCATGGAAGGTTCTGCACCTGCCGCAGTTTCTCGGCCCCGAAGGCCCGCCCTTCTGGCTGTGGCGCCGTGGCCGCAAGGCGCCCAAGGGGCTCAAGGCCATTGCCGGTATCGGCTACAAGCAGTCGTCGGCCCATGCGCGGGTGCTCTGCCAACGCTGGGGGCTGCCGTACATTGCGCTGGAAGACGGTTTCTTGCGTTCTTCCTCGCTGGGCATCGAGGGCGATACGCCGATGTCGATGGTGATCGACCCGGTGGGCATCCACTACCTGGCCGACCGGCCTTCGCTGTTGGAAAACATTCTGCAGCAGCCCGAGGCGCTTAGCCCTTACGAACTGGACTGCGCCCGCGAACTGATTGCCTTGATGCGCAGCAGCGGCATCGGCAAGTACAACAATGCCCAGGACCTGCCCGCCGACGACCTGCTGGGCCGCGACCGGCCGCTGGTGTTGGTGGTGGACCAGACTGCCGGGGACTATTCGATCCCGGGCGGCGGGCTGTGTGAAGCCGACTATGTGCGCATGCTGGATGAGGCCCTGGCCGAAAACCCGGGCGCCGACGTGCGCGTGCGCATTCACCCGGACTGCCTGGGCGGGCAAAAGCCCAGTTGCCTGCTGGATGCGGCGCGGGCCCGCGGGGTAACGTTGGAGGCACGGCCGGTGGCCTGGGCGTCACTGGCCCGGCGTGCCCGGCGGGTGTATGTGGGCACCAGCCAGGCCGGGCTGGAGGCGTTGATCCAGGGCGTGCCGGTCACCTGCTTCGGGCTGCCGTTCTACGCGGGCTGGGGGCTGACCGATGACCGCATGGCCATCCCGCGCCGGCAGGCCCGCCCAGACCTGGTACAGCTGGTGGCGGCGGCTTATGTGCGTTACTGCCGCTATGTCGACCCATTGACCGGGCAATTGACCGATGCCTTGACCGTTGCCCGCCAATTGGCCAGCAAAAAAGCCCGCGACGCGGCGTTTGCCGGGCCTACTACGGTGCTGGGCGTGAAGCGGCACAAGCAGCACAACATTCGGCGCTTTTTTGCCAGCCGCTGGGGGCAGTTGCGCTTCAGTATCGACAGCCCGCACCTGGTCAGCCAGGTAGCCGCCGAACAGGGTCGCCTGCTGGTGTGGGCGGCGCGCGAGCCGGCGGGCCTGGCTCAGCGTGCGCGCCAGGCGGGGGTGCCGCTGTGGCGGGTCGAGGACGGCTTTTTGCGCTCCACGGGGCTGGGCGCTACCAACAGCCCGGCGCTGTCGCTGGTGCTGGACCGGGGCGGCATTCATTACGATGCGCAGTCTGCCAGTGACCTGGAGCAGCTGTTGCAGCATGGCGACTACGATGCCGCCAGCCTGGCCGAAGCGGCGCGCCTGCGGGTGCAGATTGTGGCCAGCGGCACCAGCAAGTTCAATTTGCGCAGCCATGTGCGGCCCGACTTGCTGGGGCAGCCGGGCCAGGCGCGGGTGCTGGTAGTCGGCCAGGTCGAGGATGATGCCTCGGCACTGTGCAGCGGTGGCGGTGCCGGGTGTAACCTGCGCCTGCTGCAACAGGTGCGCGCGCGGTTGCCGGATGCCTGGATTTTGTACAAGCCGCACCCCGACGTGGAAGCCGGCAAGCGCCGCGGGCAGATCGCCCCGGCACAGTTGGTGGGGCTGGCCGACCAGGTGCTGGCGGGGGTGGACATCGCCGGCCTGTATGGCCAGGTCGATGCGCTGCATACGCTCAGTTCCACTGCCGGTTTCGAGGCGTTGTTGCGCGGGGTGCCGGTGGTGACCTATGGCACACCGTTCTATGCCGGCTGGGGCCTGACCGAAGACCACCAGCCATTGCCGCGCCGCACCCGGCGCCTGACCCTGGACCAGTTGGTAGCCGGCGCCTTGTTGCGCTATGCGCGCTATGCCGACGTCCAGCAAGACTTGCCCTGCGATGCCTGGCACGCCCTCGCCTGCCTCAGCGCGCCCCACCCGGCGCGGCTGGCGCATCGGCGAATGGCGCCGTTGCTCAACTATACCCGGACCATGCTCGGCTGCGGCCGACCACTGGCCCCATCAAAGGACTAGAACATGCCTGTTTCGATCAAGGACATCGGCCGTTACGCCGCACTCCCCTGGCATTGCATGCAGCTGGCGACCCACGCCAAGTCGTTCGAGAACAACCCGGTACTGGGCAGTGCCCGGCTCAATGCCCTGGGCCTGCATGTGCAGCGCCGGCAGCTGGCGATGGCCATGGCCGGTTACCGGCGCAATGCGCTGGCGTCGCGGCTGGATGCCGGCGAGCGCGAGCATTTTGAGCAGAACGGTTTTTTCATTCGTGAAAACGCCCTGCCTGCCGAGCAGTTTGCGGCCCTGCGTGCCGAGCTGGGTGCATTGCGCAGCACTGGCTGGGAAATGCGCCAGGGCCGTGCGGTTACCCGCCGGGTCAGCCTGGACCAGGACGTGCTGGCGCAAAACCCGGCCAGCGCCGCGTTTGTGGCAGACCGTGGGGTGCGCGACCTGATTGCCTATGCGTCGTCCAATACCGGTGGCATTACCTACCAGTTGCAGTCGATCGTAATTGACGCGGCCAATGCCGACCAGGACCCGCAGACCCGCCTGCATGCCGACACCTTCCACCCTACGGCGAAGGCGTGGTTGTTTCTGGACGATGTGGCGGATGACCAAGGGCCGTTCAGTTACGTGCCAGGCTCGCACCGCCTGACGCCGGAGCGTTTGGCCTGGGAGTATCGTCAAAGCCTGGGGGCGGCGCGTTCCAGCGAGCGGATGCACCGTGAAGGTTCGTTCCGCATCGACGAGCCCGAACTGGCCGCCCTCGGCTTGCCACCGCCACGCCGCTTTGCGGTGCCGGCCAACACCCTGGTGGTGGCGGACACCTCCGGTTTCCATGCCCGCTGCGCAAGCCACCAGGCCAGCCACCGCGTCGAGATTTATGCCAGCCTGCGGCGCAACCCGTTCATCCCATGGCGCGGCGCCCACCTGTTTGCGCTGCCGTGGATTGCCAACCACCACATGCGCTGGGATATCCGCCTGAAGCGGTTGATGGGGTTTGGCAAGAAGAGCCATTGGCGGTTTGTGGAAGAGTTGAATGCGTATGAGGCGCCGTATATCTGACCGGTTCGGTGTGAGGCTGTAAATGGCCTGGCTCTGGTTTTTTGGGCCTGAGGGGTATGGCTTGAGGTGTGCAGAGCTGCTGATATCGAGCGCCGCCCGCGCGGCGCTTCGCGGGGCAAGCCCGCTCCCACATCTGTTTCGGGCCAGTCACTCCTGTTACATTCGCGCGCGCACCCTTGGTGCATGGCAGGAGATAGGTTGAGGGCAACTAGCCCCCCGATACCATGGAACCAACAAGGCGGACAGAGGTGATCTCACAGGCATAATTGGCCCGAAACAGATGTGGGAGCGGCCTTGTGCCGCGAAGCGCCGCGCGGGCGGCGCTCGATATCAGCAACCACACACACCTTGAGCCATACCTATCCAGCCTCTCATAGAACAAACTCTAACTTATTGATTTGGTGAAACTTGTGGGAGCGGGCTTGTCCCGCGAACACCGGCAAAGCCGGTGCCAGACACCGCGTTGCCTGCTTCGCGGGACAAGCCCGCTCCCACAATGGCCATTGTTCTCTGCGAGACAGCGCAGCCCGGAAGGGCTGGGTGATCTCCTACAAAATCCAAGCCATACCCACCCAACATCCTGCAATACCTATCCCCGCCGCCCAATCGCAAGCCCGCCTATGTTTTCCTCACACATAGATTCGAGGAATTCACATGGAACGTGCGCAATCCCACCTCCTTCGGCGTGGCCGCATTTCTGAACCTGGCAGGGTTTACCTCTTGACCACCATCACTCACAAGCGAAAGCGGGTATTCACCAATCTGTTATTTGCCCGTGCGGTGATCCAGCAACTACGCCAGGCGGAACGCGATGGTGCATGTCGGTCATTAACCTGGGTGGTCATGCCAGACCATGTTCACTGGTTGCTCGAGTTGAAGGACACAACGCTTTGCAGCTTGATGCGCAGGTTCAAGTCACGCAGCAGCCATGCCCTGTATCAGAGGGGGTTCCGGCGCGAAAGGGTGTGGCAGGCGGGCTATCAGGATCGGGCGCTTCGCCGGGATGAAGACGTCATCCGGGTCGCAAGGTATGTGATCTGCAATCCGATTCGGGCGGGGCTGGTTAGCCGGGTGGGCGAATACCCGCATTGGGATGCCATTTGGGTTTGAGAGGTATGGGGTTCTGGCTGGTGACCGGCAGGGGTTTGGTTGGTGCTGGCAGGGAGTTTGGTTGGTGATTGGCTGGAGTTTGGCTAGTGCCTTCCAGTGCCTTTCAGGTGCCTGGCTTTAGCTCTTCAGGGTTGCTGAAATCGAGCGCCGCCCGCGCGGCGCTTCGCGGGGCAAGCCGCTCCCACATTTGTTTCGGGCCAATTACTCCTGTTACACAGGCTCGCGCACCCTTGGTGCATGGCAGGGGATAGGGGAGGACTACTGGCCTCCCCCGATACCAAATGGAACAAACAAGGCGGACAAAGGTGACTTCACAGGAATAACTGGCCCGAAACAAATGTGGGAGCGGGCTTGCCCCGCGAAGCGCCGCGCGGGCGGCGCTCGATTTCAGCAACCCCACAAAACTAGAGCCAGACCTTGCGAAAACCCTACAAAACTAAAGCCAAGCCTTACAGCAACCCCACAAAGCTGCAGCCAACCCCGACAACCCTCACCCCAACCGCGCCATCTCCTGCGCCACCACCGCCACGGTATGCCGAACCTGTTCTTCCGTATGCTCGCAAGACACAAAAAACCGCACCCGCGCCGAATGCTCCGGTACCGCCGGGTACAAGATCGGCTGGGCATTGATGCCGCGTTCAAACAGGGCCTGGGACAAGCGCCCGGCCTTGAACGAGCTGCCGATAATCACCGGAATGACCGCCAGGCCGGTACTGGTCGCGGTGTCCAACCCCGCTTCCTTGGCCAGCCGCAAAAACAGCTCGCCACGCGCCTGCACCTGCCCCACGCGTTCGTGGTCATCCGCCAGCAGCTTCAACGCCGCCAGCGCAGCCGCCGTAACCGCCGGTGGCATGCCTACGCTGTACAAAAAGCCCGGCGCCAGGAACTTCAGGTGCTCGATCAAGGCGGTGCTGCCGGCAATGTAACCGCCGCAACTGGCCAGGGTCTTGCTCAATGTCCCCATCCAGATATCAACGTCATCACCCGCCAGGCCAAAGTGCTCGCGAATGCCTTTGCCGGTCGCGCCCATCACCCCCAGCGAATGCGCTTCATCCACCATCAGGAAGACTTTGTGCTTGTGCTTGAGCTCGACGAACCGGGGCAGTTCGGGGTAGTCGCCATCCATGCTGTAGATGCCTTCCACCACCACCAGCACCCGCTCGAAGTGCTGGCGCTGCTCGCCCAGCAAGCGGTCTAGCGCGTGCCAGTCGTTATGGGCAAAACTCAGGCGGCGGGCACCGGACAGCTGAATGCCCTGCAACACGCTGTTGTGAATCAGCTCGTCATGCACCACCAGGTCGCGTGGGCCGAACAGGTAGCCGATGGTGGTGACATTGGTGGCGTGGCCGCTGACCATCACCACCGCATCGTCCACCTCGTACAGCCTGGCCAGTTCGCGCTCAAGCTCGCGGTGCAGCGGGCGGTCCCCCGAAACCGGGCGGCTGGCCGACACCGAGGTGCCGTAGCGGTCAATCGCAGCCTTGGCCGCTTCGGCCACGCGTGGGTGGCCGGAATAACCCAGGTAGTTGTAGCTGGCAAAGTTCAGGTACTGCTGCTCGCCAATCTGCGTCTGCGCACCGGCCGTGGCCTGGTGCAGGCGGAAGAACGGGTTGCTCAGGCCCAGGCGCATGCCGCTCTGCTGGATCACCCGCAGCTGCTGGTAGCCCGGGTGCTGATCAAAGCGATAGTGCGCCTCGGGTACCTTCAGGGCGGCCTGCTGCACCTGCTCCAGGGTCGCGCCCTGCTCGCCCTCGGCCGCTGCGTGGCGGCGTCGGGCGAGGGCTTGCTGGATCAGGCGTTGCTTGGCATCGCCACCAAGGCCGGTCGGGGTTCTGGCTGTCATCTGACGCTCTTAATCAATCAATCGGTTAGGTGCCGCGCTGCTGTCGGCCAAGGCTGCGTTCATCTGTGCCAACTCTTCGGCACTGTGTTCACTGCCATGGCGGGCAAGCACATTCTGCGCCAGTTGCTCTTCGCCGCTGCCCGCGTCACCGCGCAGCAGCTCCAGCAGGCGCACGGCCAGCTTGTCGATGCTGGAGCTGTCGCTCAGTTCCATCACCGGCAGGCGAATACCAAAACGTTCCTCCAGTGCCACCACCAGCTCCACGCTCATCAACGAATCGAGCCCCAGTTCCTGCAGCGGCCGCTGGGCATCCAGGCGGGCCGGCGGCAGGCGCAGAATCTCGCATACCTCATGCTTGAGCATCTCGGCGAAGCGTTCGAGCAGCTCGGCATCGTCAAGTTCCGCCAGCATGCGCTGGATGTCTTCGCTGCTGCCTTCGTCTTCCTGGTCACCGCCATAGGCGCGGGCCAGTTCAACAAAGCGTGGCGTGCCGGCACTCGGCAGGAAGCGCGCCAGCGCCTTGAAGTCCAGCTCCAGCACGCCATGGCCGTTGTCGCCGTCCAGCAGCATGGCCTCGAGCTGGGCCAGGGCCACGTCGGCGCGCAAGGCAGCGCCACCCATGCGGCTTTGCAGGGCGTCCTTGATTTGGCTGTTGCGCGCCAGGAAGCCGACATCGTCGATGGCACCCCACAGCACGGCAGTGGCTGCCTGGCCCTGGGCACGACGGTGCCGTGCAAGGGCTTCGAGCCAGTGGTTGGCCGCCACGTAGTTGGCCTGGCCGGGGTTGCCGAACAGGGTGGTGGCCGAGGAGAACATCACGAAGAAGTCCAGCGCCAGGCACTGCGTCAGCTCATGCAGGTACTGCGCGCCCTTGGCCTTGGGCTCCAGCACGCGGCGCAGCTGGTCTGCCTCAAGGTTGCGGATCAGGCTGTCGTCGATCACGGTGGCCGCATGCACCAGGCCACGCAGTGGCCATGGGCTGGCAGCGATGCGCTCGAACACGCCCTGCAGTTGCCCGCGGTCGGTGATGTCGCAGGCCACCGCCTGCACATCGATACCTTGCGCCTGCCACAGCGCCAGCTGCGGCTGGGCTTCGACGCTGGCCGGGCCGCGGCGGCCCAGCAGCACCAGGTGGCGGGCACCCTTGTCGATCAGCCATTGCGCCGTGCGCAAGCCAAAGCCACCCACGCCACCGGTGACCAGGTAGCTGGCATCGGCGGCCAGCTGCAAGGCCCGCGGCGGCTGCGCGCGGGTGTCGACGGTCTGCTGGATGGGGTTGGCATAGGTCACCACCACCTTGCCGATCTGCCGCGCCTGCTGCATGTAGCGGTAAGCTTCGACCACCTGGTTGGCGTCGAACTCGCGGAACGGCAGCGGGTGCAAAATGCCTTGGGCAAACAGCTCCATCATTTCGGCGAACAGCCGGCGGGTGAGCGTTGGGCGCTCGCTCATCAGCTGGTCGGCGTCGATACCGAAGTAGCTGATGTTGTTGCGGAACGGGCGCAAGCCGATGCGGGTGTTCTGGTAGAAGTCGCGCTTGCCCAGCTCCAGGAAGCGGCCAAACGGCTTGAGTACTTGGAAGTTGCGGTTGATGGCTTCACCGGCCAGCGAGTTCAGCACCACATCCACGCCACGCCCGCCAGTGGCGGCCAGCACCTGGTCGGCATAGGCCAGCGAGCGCGAGTCGTAGACGTTGTTTACGCCCAGCAGGCGCAGGAAGTCGCGCTTCTCGTCGCTGCCGGCCGTGGCATGGATCTCTGCCCCCAGCCACTTGGCAATCTGGATGGCGGCAATGCCCACGCCACCGGCAGCACCGTGAATCAGCACCTTCTCGCCCGGCTCCAGGCGCGCCAGGTGATGCAGCGCGTAGTACACGGTGAAGAAGGTACTCGGAATGGTCGCCGCCGCCTCGAACGACATCCCTTCAGGGATGCGCGCCACGGCGTTGGCGTTGGTCACCAGGCGGTTGGCGAAACTGCACGGGCCAAAGCCCACCACGCGGTCACCCGGGGCAAAATCGCCGAGCACATCGGCACCTTTGCCTTCGACCACACCGGCAAATTCAAAGCCCAGGGTGGGGCCGGAGAACCCGTTTTCGATGGCTTCGTCCGACAGCAGGCCAAGGGCGAACATCACATCGCGGAAGTTAAGGCCGGTGGCACGTACGGCGATATCCAGCTCGTCTGCCGCGGGCTGGCGCGGCTCGCGCACTTCCCAGCGCAGGTTGCGCAGCTGGCCAGGCAGGTCGAAGCCCAGGCATACCCACTGTGCTTCGCTGGCGCTGTGGCGCGGCTGGTCAGCCAGCACCCGCAGGCGCGGCACATAGCGACGGCCTTCGGCATCCAGGGCCAGCTCGGTTTCGTTGTCGGCATGCAGCAACGCTGGCAACGCCAGTTCGATCGCTGCCGCATGGGCCAGGTCGAGCTGACGGATACGGCAGGTGGGCGATTCGTTGGCCAGGGTGCGGCCAAAGCCCCAAAACGCAGCGTCGGCGATGCCCGCCACGTCGGCGGCGCTGTCGGCGCTGTACAGGTGCTCGGCAGCGCCGCGGCTAACCAGCCAGCACTGCGGCGCAATCGCCAGCGACTCGCAGGCCTGCACCAGTGCAGCCGCCAGCATGCAGCGCTCGGCCTGGCCGTCCAGGCCGGCAGCGCTGTCGACGCCTGCCAGGTGCAGCACATGCTCCGGCGCCTGGGCCAGGGCGCCAAGCTGGGTGGCCAGCGCCTGGGCATCACCCGGCAGCAGCAGGTCGACTTGCTGGCCATGGGCGCGCAGCTGCTCGGCCAGGCTCAGCGCCGCTGCCTGCCCGGCTTCGGCAAGCACTGCCCAGCGCTGCACGGCCACGCTTGGCGCGGCTTCAGCCGCGGCAGGCTTGTCGGCCAGCAACAGGTAGCTGCCACAGGCGCTACCTGGCAACGCGTCCAACGTGCGCAGCGCCGTCAGGCCGTGGCGCTGCAGTTCGTGGCGCCAGAATGCCGGGGCCTGCTGACGCGACAACGCCTGCTGTGGGCCGGCCAACCACCACTCGGGCTGGGCACCAAAGACGAAATCGGCCCAGCGTGCCGGGTACTGGCCCAGCAGCGCCAGCTGGCCGTGCGGGTTAAGTTGGCCGCAGGCCAGGCGCAAGGCATCGCCCACCGCACCCAGTGCGCCCAGGTCGGTTGGCACCAGCACCCAGTCGAAGCTACCGGCTTCAGCCAGTTGCTCCAGGCCAAGCACCTCCAGCGCCGGGCAGTCGTCACGCAGGCGCTGCTCAAGCTCGGGCTCGGCCACGCAGTAGGCATAGTCGAGGCGGTCGAAATCCAGGCCGGCGTACAGCAGCTCGGCAAACGAGGCGCCGCCAAAGCCGATTTCCAGCACACGCAGGCGCTGGCCAGCAGGCAGTTGCGCCAGGCGCTCGGCCAAGGTCTGGCCGATGCCGGTCAGCAACTGCTGCTGCCCCGCCGCGCCCAGCACCAGGCGCGCCAGGCTGGCTGCGCTGGTTTCCCGTGGCTGCAGGGTGTCGAACAGCACGCTGCCATCGAGCAAGGCCGGCAGGTGGCGGCCGATACGGCCCACCGTGTGGATAATCTGGAAGTACTCGGGGTAGCTCTGGAACAGCTCTTGCCAGATGGCTTCCGACGCCGGGCGCTCGCCCTGGTCAGCCAGTTGCCAGCCGCCGTCGGCGCTGCGCAGCAAGCTGCCGTCCTGCTCGGCCTGGCGCAGCAGCGCCGCCAGGAAGTCGCCCTGGGCCTGCGACCACAGTGCCACCTGCTCGGCGCTCAGGCGGCCACCGGCCTGCTCCACGGCATCCAGCACAAAGCTGCTGCACAGCACGTCCAGCAGCGGTTCCACTTCGTTCAGGTAACGCACCTGCGCCGGCTCGTCGGCCAGGCGTTGCAGGGCTTCGGCCAGCGGCGTGTGGGCCACGGCATGGCGCTGCAGCGGCACCACCTTGCCCGGCGCCGCCAGGCCCACATGGCCCATGCGTTTGATATCGCCGCTGCGGTCGTACTGCAGGCGTACGGCACGCATGCGCGCGTCTTTGATCGCCAGCACGGCAGCGCCGCTGGCATCGAACAGGGTGAAGTCGACCAGCAGCGAATGCGCGGTGCGCTTGCGCTGGCGCACCTCGGCCAGCACCGGTACACCGCCGGCGTTAGTGAAGGCGATGCGGCCCAGCTTGACCGGGATAAAGGCCAGGCCGTCGTTACGGCCCGGGCGGCTGGCCAGCAGCTCGGTAATCAGCTGGAAGGCACCGTCCAGCAATGCCGGGTGCAGGTGCAGGCCAGCCAGTTCGTGTTCGATGGCAGCTGGCACAACCAACTGGGCCAGCACCTGCTCTGGCGTTACCCAGGCGGCGGCCACGGTCTGGTAGGCCGGGCCGTAGTTCAGGCCCACCGCGCGGGTCATCGCCAGGTGCTGCTCGCCGGTAAAGTCGGCCGGGCGTGCCGGCAGCGCCGGGGCGCGGGCGTCCAGCAGCACACCGCGGGCTTCGCCCGGCAGGCGGGCCACCACGTGCTGCACCCAGTCTTCGCGGTGCATCAGCGTGCGTGAGCTGATACGCAAGGTGCCGTCGGCCTCTTCGACCTGCACGCGTACTTTCTTGCTGTTATCGCTGCTGAGCAGTAACGGGTTGTGGATTTCCAGCTCTTCGATATCGACGAACTCGCCCGGCTGGTGCAGTTGCGCCACGGCCAGGGCCAGTTCGGCAAAGCCTGCCCCCGGGAACAGTACCGACTCACCGACCTTGTGGTCGGCCAGGGTCGGGTACTGCTGGGTGTCCAGGCGGTTTTCCCAGGTCAGTGCGCGGTCGGGTACCGGGTAGCCGAGCAGCGGGTGGACGCGCTGGTGGGTCAGTTGGCCATTGGCCTCGGCACTCACCGGCAAACTGAAGTGGTCATGCTGCCAGGCATAGTTGGGCAGGCGCAGCGGGCGCCCGGCCACCGGGAAACGTACCGGCCACTGCGGCTCGACCGCGGCAATCTGCAGGCGCGCGACGGTACGTTCCAGCAGCAGCGGGCTGTGGTCGTTGCGCTTGAGGGTGGCAACCACCTGCCCTGGCTGTTCGCATTCGGCCAGCACGTCGGTGACGTAGCTGCGCAGGATCGCGTGCGGGCCTACTTCGACGAACAGGTTCAGGCCGCTGCGCACCAGCGCCGCCAGCGCCCCCTGGAACAGCACCGGGAAGCGAATGTTCTGCCACCAGTACTGGCTGTCCAGGCGCTCGCCGTCCAGTTGGCCACCGACCACGGTGGAGTAGAACGGAATGTGCGTGGCACGCGGGCGAATGTGTGCGAGGTCGGCGATGACCGCCTGCTCGATGGGGTTCATGGCCGGCGAATGGAAGGCGTAGTCCAGGTCCAGGCGGCGGGCGAACACCTGGCGCTCGCCCAGGGCCTCTTCCAGCGCTGCCAGGGCGTCGACTTCACCGGCCACGGTGGCGCCGCGGGCACTGTTCTCGCCGGCCACCACCAGGCGGCCGTCCAGTTTCAGTTCGGCAATCAGTTGCGCCGTGGCCTCAGCCGACAGGCCGACCGCGGTCATCTGCCCGGTGCCACGGGTCAGGCCTTGCAGGCGGCTGCGGTGGTAGATGACCTGGGTGGCGTCTTCCAGGCTCAGCGCACCGCTGGCCCAGGCGGCGGCCACTTCACCCACACTGTGGCCGATCACCGCCACCGGCTGAATGCCTTCGGCAGCCAGTACCTTGGTCACCGCCACTTGCAGGGCAAACAGCGCCGGCTGGGCAATTTCGGTACGGGCATAGCGGCCTTCGCCGTTGTCACCCAGCAGTTCGGCGCGCAGCGAGTAGCCGGCCAACGGCTGGAACAGTGCGTCCACTTCATCCACAGCAGCGGCGAACAGCGGTTGGTCGAGCAGCGCCCGGCCCATGCCCTGCCATTGCGAACCGTTGCCGGAATAGACAAACACCGGGGCCGACGCGCCGTCCAGCGCCTGGCCGGCCTCCAGCAGCGCGCTCAGCTCGCTAAGGGTCGGGTCCTGGGCGTAGTCGTCCAGTGCCTGGGCGGCTTCGGCAGCATTGTCGCTGACCAGCAGCAGCCGGTGGCTGTGCGCATCGCGGCGGTACATGGCCCGGTAGGCGACATCGTAGTAGTCGGCCTGGGGATGCTCGGCCAGGAAGGCGGCAAAGCGCTCGGCGGTTGCGCGCAGGCCTTCTTCGCTCTTGGCGCTAAGCAGCAGCGGCACCCGCTGGGCAACCGTTGCGGGTGCAGCAGGTGCTTGCGGCTCGGGGCTTTGCAGGATGACGTGGGCGTTGGCCCCGCCAAAGCCGAACGAGTTCACACCCACGGTCAGCTGGCCTTCGGCCTTCAGCGGCAAGGGTTCGGTAACCACCTGCAGGTTGAGGTCGGCAAAGGCGATGTTCGGGTTCAGCGCCTGTACGCCAATGGTGGCGGGCACGGTGCGCTCGGTCAGGCAGTTCAGCGCCTTCATCAGGCCCGCCGCACCCGAGGCTGCTTCCAGGTGGCCGAGGTTGCTCTTCACCGAGCCGATCGGCAGCGGGTTGCCGGCGCCACGCCCCTGGCCCAGTGCCTCGCCGATGGCGCGGGTTTCGATCGGGTCACCCACCGCGGTACCGGTGCCATGGGCTTCCAGGTAGTCCAGTTGCTCGGGAGCGATGCCGGCCTGGGCGTAGGCGCGCTTGAGCAACGCGGCCTGGGCCTCGGCATTGGGCAAGGTCAGGCTGGACTTGCGCCCGTCGGTGTTCACTGCACTGGCCGCCACCACCGCCAGAATGGTGTTGCCATCGGCCACGGCCTGGTCGTAGTCCTTGAGCAGGAACAGCCCGCCGCCTTCGGACCGGGCGTAACCGTCACCGTGTTCGTCGAACGACTGGCAGCGGCCGGTGCGCGACAGCATGGTCGCCTTGGCGAAGATCATGAAACCGAACGGGTGCATGTGCAGGCTGATGCCGCCGGTCACGGCCTGGTCGACATCACCGCTGAGGATGGCCTGGCAGGCCTGGTGGAAGGCCACCAGCGACGACGAGCACGCGGTATCGATGGCCATGCTCGGCCCGCGCAGGTCGTAGAAGAACGACAGGCGGTTGGCCGCGATGCTCATGGTGTTGCCGGTGGCCGTGGCGCCATCGATGGACGACAAGTCTTCGAGCAGGCGGTACGACTGCTCGACACCGGCAATGCCCAGGTACACGCCGCAGTTGCTGCCGCGCAGGCTGGACGGTTTGACCCCGGCGTTTTCGAAGGTTTCCCAGCACATTTCCAGCAGCATGCGCTGCTGCGGGTCCATCATGGCAGCTTCACGCGGCGAGATGCTGAAGAAGCCTGCGTCGAACGCGCTGATATCGCCCAGGGTGCCTGAGGCGAAGGTATAGCTGGTTGCAGGGCTGGCCTTGTCCGGGTGCAGGAACTCGCGCTTGTCCCAACGCGACGGGTCGACCTGGGTCACCAGGTCGCGACCTTCCATCAGGTTTTGCCAGAAGCCGGCATTGGAAGAGCCAGGAAAACGGTACGCACTGCCAACGATTGCAACCTTTCTACGCTTGATCAAAACCTATTCCTTCAAATCTCATCGGGCACCGTCCCATCCGCTGGACAGCCGGCATGCCTGGCCTGGCCATGAAGCTGGCCGGTCGTTGTACGTCACTGATGATTGTCTGGTTACCTGAAGCAGCATGCACGCGGCGGGCGCAAGACTTTTGGTCTGAGGCTGGCGTGGGATTGTTCAGATCTGTGGGGGCGGATGATACGCGGGTTGTGGGGGTGGGAAAACCCTGGGGTGTGGCGACCCAGGGTGGCAGTAGGCCAGCCTGATACCGTTCAGGGCTTGGTTGGCGGGATGTAGATTTCGGCGGCGCCTGCAATCACCACCTTGCCCTTGACCTTGCAAAGGGTATCGAAGGTAACCCTGTTGGACTTGAGATCGACCCCCGTCACCGTCACGGTCGCCACCACGGTATCGTCAATGTAGACCGGGCGCTTGAAGTTCAGGGTCTGGGACACGTACACACAGCCTGGACCCGGCAGCCGGGTGCCGAACAATGCAGAAAAGAAGCCGGCAGACATCAAGCCGTGGGCAATCCGCCTGCCAAAGCGCGATGCTTCGGCGTACTCGGCATTCACATGAACCGGGTTATGGTCGCCACTCAATCCGGCAAACGCCTTGATATCTGCGTCCGTGATGGTCTGCGAATAGCTGACCGTCATGCCAATGCTGATCTGATCGATGGGAATGACGCCAAGCGCAATATCGGTCATCAGCCACCCAGCCCTTTTCGTGCAAGCGGCTTTGCCGGGTTACCCACCACCACGGCGCCAGCGGCGACATCCTTGGTGACTACGGCGCCCATGCCAATTACCGCACCCTGGCCAATGCGCAATGGTTTGCCCGCGCGCCCTTGCTTGATCACCGCGCCGGTGCCGATGTAGACATGGTCTTCGATCACTACATTGCCGTTGCACTTTACGGCGGGCGCGAAGGTCACGTAGTCGCCAATCACACAGTCATGTGCGACATAAGAATAAATGTTGGCATGGAAATACTTGCCAATCGTTGCATTCGAAGTGATGGTGGTGAAAGGACACAGTACTGCGCCCTCGGCAACTTCATTGCCATCCAGCATGACCACATTCCCGGCCTTGACCATAAACGGTTCAGCCCCCAGCGCCAGCATCTTTTCAACGACACGTTCGCGCACTTTGCTGTCGGCAATGGCAACATTGAAATATTTTTTTTCCGCCGCCCGCTGAGCGAACCCTTCGCTGCTCACGACTTCATAGCCATTGATGGATTCAGGAACTTCGCCATCATCGACAAATATCACTTGAACGTCGGCCTTCCCCGCACTATTCAGCGCTTCCCTGACCAGAGGAATGACTTCGCGTCCGTATCCACCTGCCCCTACTATTGCGTAGATAATCAAATTGCACTCCCCTGTATGATCATGGACGGGCCCCAAATCTATCATGCTTCAACCTGCCCGTCTTGATGGCACTTTCATTTGCGAATTACCGCGCGCCAGTTCGAAAAAATCGATAACTAGGGGTCCAGCCGTCGCTGCTGGTAAATCCAGTCAACGATCTCCCCGTCCGGCGCATAGCCGACTACCGTTTCGCGCAACATGACACGTACACGCGGATAGTCATCGATATCCAATGCTGCCAACAATTGCCGCAGGCGCTCCTTGAGCGGCTCCCACGCTAGCAGGTCTTCGTTTGCACACATGATCATGGGGTGACGGGTGGCTATCACGTTTTCGCCAATCAGCAGTTCTTCATAAAGTTTCTCACCGGGCCGCAGGCCGGAATACTCGATTGCAATATCGCCATGGGGGTTAGACTCGCTGCGCACACTGTAGCCAGACAGGTGAATCATTTTTTCGGCCAGCTCGACGATTCGGACCGGCTCGCCCATGTCAAGCACGAACACATCCCCACCCTGCCCCATTGATCCGGCCTGGATTACCAACTGCGCTGCCTCGGGGATGGTCATGAAATAGCGGGTGATCTTCGGATGCGTGACGGTGACCGGGCCGCCCTCCCGGATCTGGCGATGGAAAAGCGGAATGACCGAGCCTGAAGAACCCAACACATTGCCGAAGCGCACCATGGTGAAACGGGTGTTGTTGACTTGGGCCACATTGTCACTGGCACCGAACAGCACCGGCGCGGGCTCCTTGCTTAATGCCTGAAGTACCATTTCCGCCAGGCGCTTGGTACTGCCCATCACGTTGGTTGGGCGTACCGCCTTGTCGGTAGAAATCAGCACGAAGTTGGCGACCCCGGCCCGCAAGGCAGCTTGGGCAGCATTGAGTGTGCCAAAGACATTGTTGTGCACGCCCTCGGCGATGTTGTGTTCGACCATGGGCACATGCTTGTAGGCTGCCGCGTGGTATACGGTGTCCACACGCCAGGTGCTCATCACATCGTACAGCTGATGCGGGTTGCGCACCGAACCCAAAATCGGCAACACAGTGGTCGGCAACGACTCGCGTGCTACACGCTGCTCCAGTTCGCCCAGGATGCTGTAGAGGTTGTATTCGCCATGCTCCAACAGCAGTAGAACCGTCGGTTCAAGCTCCAGTATCTGTCGACACAACTCGCTGCCAATCGAACCGCCCGCCCCGGTCACCAGCACCACCTGCTTGTGCACGCAGCGTGACAGCAGGTCACTCTGTGCTGGCACCGCATCCCGGCCAAGCAAATCAGCAATACCCACTTCCTGGATATCATCCACCTTGACACGACCGCTGGCCAGGTCCATGAACCCCGGAATACTGCGCACGTGCAGCGGGTACCCCTCAAGGCCGGCGATAATCTCCCGCCGGCGCGCACGGGTAATCGAAGGCATCGCCAGCAACAGCTCGTCGGCTCCGGTCAGATCAATCATCCGTTGAATATGCCGAGGGCTGAACACGTGCAGCCCACAGATAATCCTGTCGGTGATGCTGGCATCATCATCAATGAACGCGACTGGGCGCATGACCCTGCCCATTCGAAGCGCAGTCACCAATTGGTTGCCGGCCGCTCCAGCGCCGTAAATGGCCACCTTCGGCAAACCATCATCCCGAGAAGCAAAGGGAACGTGCTGGGCAGCCATGCTAAACCAGTCACCCAGAAAATATTGACGCAGCATCAAACGCAAGCCGCCGATAAGGATCAGGCTCAACCACCAGTAATTGAAGGTAATCGACCGCGGCACAACGCGCTGGTGGTCACTTGACCAATAGATGATCACCCCCAGGATGAGCGCCGACAACGTCACCGCCTTGATGATCGCAATCAATGCGTCGTTACCGAAATAGCGCATCACCGCACGGTACAAGCCAAAACGGATGAACAACGGAACGGCCACCACGGGCGCCCAGGCAAACAACCAGGCGTGGTCCTTGATCGGGCTGCTCAGGTTGTCGACGCCGAGCCTGACCATGAATGCCAGCCACAGGGCCAACCATACCAGCAGGATGTCGGTAATCACCTGCAGTATCCGCTTGTAACGCCTTGGCAGGGCCAGCAGCGAGCTGCGAAGCGTCCCCATACTCCTGTCGAACATACTTGATCCTCTCACACCAGAACCTTACAGACTTTAGTCCAGATGGCTACACATGCTGCCGCATGGCCTACCTGGGAATCACAAGGCTGTCAGCTTCTTCCTGTACACCATGGTAAGCATTGGCTGCGGTCCGGCTGTCGGGGAAGCAGCAAAAAGGCAGTGGAACTTTCTTATTCTGAGGTGCATCGTATGCCGTCGAGTCACACGGTGCCCCACGTTTAGCCAGTACTCATCTCATGGATCCGACCTATATGCTCAAAAGGAATGAAAACTCCGCATCACTTGCAAGCGGTATGCATATGGCTCAATCACGCGCTTCTGCCAGGCAGGGTGGAAGACGGTCAAATCCCGCCACCAAAACAGACGCTGATCAGCAGAGGGGCAAATGAGTTTTTATCTTTTAGTTGCCTTGGCGCTCTGGCTACTGTCGATACTAGGCATGCTATCGGTTCGCAGCACGCCGGCTGAGTGGGTACTAGGCGTTGCGCTGGTGTGGTTCGTCTGTGCGCTTCGCTATGAAACCGGTTTCGACTGGATGGTGTACGAAAGCTATTTCCAAGGTGTCGCAAGCGGCCCCTTCCTTTCGCCACCTGATAATGTAGTGGCCATGGAGCCGCTCTATTACCTGCTCAATTATGCCGTTGCCCAGTTCGGCAGCTTCCAGGTGCTGCTATTGATCGTTGGCTCGTTCAACGTCATGTGCACTGTGTATTTTTTCAAGCATTTCAATATCCGTATTGTCTTTGGCCTGGCGTACGTTTTCTGCTGGGTTTTCCTGCCGCTTGAAATGGGCACCATACGGCAATCGGTAGCGGTATCGGCCATGCTGGTGAGCATGGTGATGGTGTCCGAAGGCAAGCCGAAAACCTCGCTGCTCTGGTTCGTCATTGCCTTGGGGTTTCAGTTTTCGGCGATCATCTACGGCGTGATCTACCTGCGCAATGTGTTGCGCCCGGTAATCAAGCATGCCGTTGGCGTGGCGGTGTGCTGCGTGCTGTTCTACTGTATTGCGCCTGCCGGCATTGGCCAGGCTGTGTTGGGCTTCGTTGCCCAACTGAACTTGCCATTCATTTCCCGAAAACTGGGGTACTACGCTGAGTATGGCGGGTCACCCCGCAGCTTGGCCGGGCATGGCTTCCTGTTGCTCAACTGCCTGCTGTTGATCGCCGCCCGGTACACCCTCGACTATCTGTCGCCTCGCCAACTATTGTTGTGCAGCTTACTGCTGTGCTTGATCGCTGCTCAGGCGTTCCTGTTCGACTTTGCGCTTATCTGGAATCGCGTGCACTACCTCGCAGCGTTCGTTCAGGCCGTGTTGATTCATGACATTCTGAAATCACAGGCTTTACCGTTACGGGCACCCGGTTTCCTGTTAGCAGTCGGCGTCAGCCTCGCAGCCATTGGCATGTTCCTGCGTTCCCCAGCATCACTGCCATTCGTACCCTACCAGTCGTATGTAACCAAGGCATGGTTGAACGACCCGGGCGACGGACGTGCGCGTACACTGGAGTACTACCGAATGTTTGAAGAGGCAGAAAAAGCGCGCAACAACTGAGGCGATTAACGGCGGCAACCCGCCGCCGTTATCCAGGGAGCTCAAGCGTCGAGGCGACGCTGACGATGGATGAAGTCGACAATTTCACCCTGCGGTACATAACCGGCAACCGTCTGCCGCAAAATCTGGCGGACAGTGTCGTAATCATCCCGCTCGATCGCCGCCAGTAATTCACCAAGCTTCTGTTTCAGCACCTCCCAAGGCAAGTACTCTTCCTCAGCACTCATGATCATCGGGTGACGCGTGGCCAGCACATTGTCACCAATCAGCAGCTCCTCGTAGAGTTTTTCACCTGGGCGCAATCCAGTAAATTCCACAGTGATGTCACCATGGGGGTTACGCTCAGAGCGCAAGCTCAAGCCCGACAGGTGAATCATCTTCTCAGCCAGCTCAGCGATCAGCACCGGTTCCCCCATGTCAAGTACGAATACATCACCGCCTTGGCCCATGGACCCCGCCTGGATAACCAATTGCGCCGCTTCAGGAATGGTCATGAAGTAGCGGGTAATCTTCGGATGCGTGACCGTAACCGGGCCCCCGGCCTTGATTTGCTTGTGGAATAACGGAATGACAGAGCCTGAAGACCCCAGCACATTACCGAAGCGTACCATGGTGAACCGCGTGCGGTTTACCTGCGACACGTTACCTACATCCCCGAACAGCACCGGGGCTGCCTCATGGCTAAGGGCCTGCAGGGTGATCTCTGCCAGACGCTTGGTACTGCCCATCACATTGGTCGGGCGCACCGCCTTATCGGTAGACACCAGTACGAAGTTGGCCACCCCCGCCTGCAAGGCAGCCTGAGCGGTGTTCAGCGTGCCAATGACGTTATTCAAGACGCCTTCGGCGATATTGTGCTCGACCAATGGCACATGCTTGTAGGCTGCGGCATGGTAGACAGTGTCGACGCTCCAGTTTCGCAGTACGTCGAGCAGTTGCCGAGGGTTGCGCACCGATCCCAGAATTGGCAGAAGCCGGATCGGCAAGGCCTCTCGGGCGATGCGTTGCTCCAGTTCGGACTGGATACTGTAGAGGTTGAACTCACTGTGCTCAAACAACAGCAGTGTGCAGGGCGACAGACTGACAATTTGCCGGCATAACTCAGATCCGATCGAGCCCCCCGCCCCAGTTACCAGTACGGTCTGCCCCGCGATGCAGCGCTCAAGCAAGTCTTCCTGCGCGGGTACGGCATCACGCCCGAGCAGATCGGCGACATCGACATCCTGGATATCATCGACCTTTACCCGTCCGCTGGCCAGGTCCATGAACCCGGGAACACTGCGTACGTGCAAGGGAAAACCTTCGAGGTAGCTGAGGATCTCGCGGCGCCGCGCCCTTGAGGTCGAAGGAATCGCCAGCAGGACTTCCTCAGCACCAGTGGCCTCCAACATCTTGTGAATCTGCCCTGGCTTATACACCTGCAGACCGGAAATGACCCGTTCGGCAATGCCGTCATCATCGTCAATGAAGGCCACCGGCCGCATGACCTTGCCCATGCGCAACGCTGCAACCAGCTGATTGCCCGCAGCGCCGGCACCATAGATGGCAACCCGTGGCAGCCCGTCCTGGCGATTGGCAAAAAGCACATGTTGTGCCGTCACAAACCAGTCACCGTGGAAATACTGGCGCATACCCAGGCGCAAACCACCGACCATGATCATGCTCAACCACCAGTAGTTGAAGATGACCGAGCGTGGCACCAGCCGCTGGTGATCGCTGTACCAGTACACCACCAGGCCGAGCACCAGTGCCGACAAGCTGACCGCCTTGATGATGGCAACCAGCGCATCGTTGCCGAAGTAGCGCATGACTGCACGGTACATGCCGAAGCGAATGAACAGCGGTATGGACACTATGGGTGCCGCTACGAACAGCCAGACATGCTCAAGAACCGGGTTGGCCAGCTCATCGATGCCCAAACGCACCAGAAAAGCCAGCCACAATGCCGCCCAGACCAGCACAATGTCTGTAATGACTTGCAGCAGGCGCTTGTATCCCCGCGGCAGGGCTAAAAGCCATGCTCTCATTCTATTAATCATGCTTCCAGTTCCATGGCAGTTCACTCACTAAAGGTCATCCAGGCTTCGCACTATCATTCTGCAGCGAGGGCCATTACCTCCTTGAGTACCTGGCAGGTCTTGTCGATTTCCCTTGCACTCAGTGTCGGATGCACAAGGAACATCAGGCTGGTTTCCCCAAGTGCCTGGGCAACCGCGAAACGCTGCTGCGGCCGCCAACCCGTGCCGTCGAAGGCTTTTTCCAGATACACTTCCGAGCAAGAACCTGAATAGCAAGGCACGCCCCGCTCGACGATTTCATTGATGATGCGGTCGCGCGACCAGCCCGCACGCAGGGCCTGCGGCTCCACGAACACATAGCACTTGTAGGCGGCATGCACTACATCGTCCGGCACCTGCGGCACGCGCAGGCCAGGCAAGTCACGGGCACAGCCCCAGATGGCATCGGCATTGGCGACACGCGCCTGGTGCCAGCCCGGCATGCGCCGCACCTGGATGCGCCCGATCGCACCTTGCATTTCCATCATTCGCCAGTTGGTACCGAAGCTCTCGTGCAACCAGCGGAACCCTGGTGCATGTTCGCGGTGGTAAACCGCTTCGTAACTCTTGCCATGGTCCTTGAACGCCCACATGGCCGACCACAGCGCATGGTCGTTGGTGGTGATCATTCCTCCTTCACCACCGGTGGTCATAATCTTGTCCTGGCAGAACGACCACGCCCCCACATGGCCGATCGAGCCGACTGGACGTCCTTTGTACTCTGCCCCATGGGCCTGCGCGCAATCCTCGATCACTTTGAGGCCGTGCTTGTCAGCCAGCGCCATGATCGGGTCCATATCGCATGGCCAACCCGCCAAATGCACGCAGATGATGCCGCGTGTCTGTGGTGTCAGCACGGCCTTGATGGTCTCTGCGGTGATGTTTTGGGTGTCTTCGTCAACCTCGGCAAAAACCGGAATAGCGCCTGCATTGACGATGCTCGACACAGAAGCCAGGAAGGTCCGTGGCGTAACAACGACTTCGTCACCTGCTCCAATGCCCAGCGCCTGCAAGGCCAGGTCAAGTGCAACGGTGCCGTTGGCCAAGGCAATGGCATAGTCCGTGCCTACCCAGGCCGCGAACTCCTTCTCGAATGCTCGACACTCCTGGCCTGTCCAGTAGTTGACCTTGTTGGAAAGCACGACATCACGAACCGCATTGGCTTCCTCTTCAGTAAAGGAAGGCCAAGGGGAAAAAGGAGTATTCAGCACTTTGCGTACCTGTCATGAAAATAGATCGACTCGCCCGGGCACTGTGTCACCCAGCGTGTTTTGAAGAACGACTGATTTTTGCTCGTGACTGCCGTCGTCAGTCACTTGCGTGAACCCGTGAACCTGGCCATCGTTGCCTCACCCTGCGCACTGATACCGTCGCGTACGACCACCTTGCGAACCGTCAGGAAAATGATCTTCAGGTCCAGCCAGAATGTGCGTTTGTCGACATACCACGTGTCGAGTTTGAATTTGTCCTCCCAGCTCAGTGCATTACGGCCATTGATTTGCGCCCACCCCGTAACGCCGGGGCGAACTTCATGGCGCCGCGCTTGCTCAGCGTTGTACAAAGGCAGGTATTCCATCAGCAACGGCCGAGGGCCTACCAGGCTCATATCGCCCTTGATCACATTCCATAGCTCAGGCAATTCATCAAGGCTGCTGGCACGCAGGAAACTGCCGAATGGCGTCATGCGCTCCGCATCAGGCAGCACGTTGCCGCGAGCATCCACAGCATCGCGCATGGTACGAAACTTGACCATCTCAAAAGGCTTGCCATGCATCCCGGGGCGTACCTGCCTGAACAGCACCGGCGAGCCCAAGCGACGATGGATCATCAACGCCACGATGGCAATGACGGGCGACAATAGAAACAGGCCAATGCTGGCCGCTAGAACATCGAACAATCGCTTCAACATCTCAATTCCTGACTGGATCAATGGATGGCCGCTGTCGCGCTGTTATTCATGCAAACGCCTGAAATGCTCGCCAAACCGCTGCGCACCGACCTTCAGAGACAATTCACGCTGGTAGAAGCGTGCCGCCCGCTCGCCCATTTGCGTGCGTGCATGGAGGTCCAGCGCTGCCAGCTTCATGCAGGCTTCGGCCAATGAGCGGGCATTTTCCGGCTCGACCACAAGGCCACAGTCTGCCGCTCTCACAAGGTCCGCCGCGTCACCCTCGACCGCCATTAGCAGCGGCTTGCCAACTGCCATGTACGCCTGGGTCTTGGAGGGAATGGTGATGGCAAACAACGGGTCCTTCTTCAAGTGCACCAGCAGCGCATCAGCATTGGCCAGATAGGCACTGACCTGACTCATGGGTACACCTGGCAGGAAGGTGACATTGTCCAGACGCCGTTCACTGGAGAGCGCTTTCAAACGCTCGACGTCCACCCCGCCACCCAGGAAAACCAGCGAAATACCGGGTGCCCGCTCCTTGAGCATAGCCGCCGCCTCGATCACCGCATCCAATGCCTGCGCCTTGCCTATGTTTCCGGCAAAAAGTACGCGAAAATACGATGGCGCGGGGAAGCCGACAGGGGCCTCTACCCCCTTTGCACACACCAGTTCTTCGGCACACCAGTTGTAGATCACGTCGATTTTTGCAGCAGGAACACCACGCTCGATCAGCAACCGCTTGAACCCGGGCGACAGCACTACGATCTGGTCCGAACACCGATAGACCCAGTCGCAAACACGACCGACCACGCGCAGCGCCCGTTCGTTCGAAAACATACCCGTCGCCCGCAACGTATCAGGCCACATGTCCTGAATGTCGTAGACGACCGGAACCCTGCGGAACAGGCGGATCAGCGCTGCAGACATGCCAACCGTCAATGGTGGGTGGTACGCATAGATAACATCAGGCCTGCGCGCCCCGAACAGCCCGTACAACAAGCTACTGGCTGCGAAACTCACATAGTTGAGCACGCGACCGAGCCCGCCCTGCCCATGGCTGGGGTAGAGCGGGACACGGGTAACCCGCACGCCATCGATGATTTCACGCTGAATGAGCTTTACCCGATAACCCGGGTAAATCTTGCCTCCCGGGTAATTAGGGAATCCGGTGATGACCTCGACCTCGAAGCCTTGGGCCACCAGCTCACGAGCGAAGACCAACCCCTTGAAGGTTGGCTCTGGATCGAACCATTGGGTCAGCAGCAGTATGCGTGTGGCCATGGGCAATCAGTACCTTCTCCAGACAGTACGCATTACGTAGTCCCGGTAACTGTGGATAATCCGCACAACCTTTTCCGAAACGTTGGGCATGCTGTAATCCTCGACCAGACGCAGGCCGCGCAGCTCGCCGCGCGGCTGGCTTTCCAGCAAGGCCAGCCCCTGCAGCACGCGCTCTACCTCAAGCCCAGCCATCATCACTGCGGCCTCTTCCATGCCTTCCGGGCGCTCGTGTGCCTCTCTCAGGTTCAGCGCAGGGAAGTTGAGGATCGACGATTCTTCGTTGATCGTCCCGCTGTCAGACAACACGGCCTTGGACGAAAGCTGCAGCTTGTTGTAATCGGTGAACCCAAGCGGCTTGAGCAAACGCACGTTAGCGTGGAACTTCACGCCAAGGGCATCCACACGCTTTTGCGTGCGCGGGTGGGTGGAAACGATCACCGGCAGGTCATAGTGTTCTGCCACCGTATTGAGCACGTCGACCAGCTTGAGGAAGTTCTTGTCTGTGTCGATGTTTTCTTCACGATGCGCACTCACCACGAAGAAGCGCCCCTCCTCCAGCGCTAGGCGCTGCAAGACCGCGGAGCTTTCGATCGATGGCCGATAGTGGTTGAGCACCTCGAACATCGGGCTACCGGTCTTGATCACCATGTCCGGAGACAGGCCCTCGCGCAGCAGATAGTCGCGGGCAATGGTGCTATAGGTCAGATTTATATCTGCAGTGTGGTCGACGATGCGGCGGTTGATCTCCTCAGGAACGCGCATGTCGAAACAGCGGTTGCCGGCTTCCATGTGGAAGGTCGGGATCTTGCGACGCTTCGCCGGGATCACGGCCATGCAACTGTTGGTATCACCTAGCACCAGCAGGGCTTCCGGCACGACTTCAGCCAGCACCTTGTCCACTGCGATGATTACGTTGCCGATGGTCTCGGCGCCTGTCGCACCCGCCGCATTAAGAAAGTGGTCCGGTTTGCGGATACCCAGGTCGTTGAAGAAAATCTCGTTCAATTCGTAATCGTAGTTTTGCCCGGTATGCACCAATACATGCTCGCAGTGCTGGTCCAGCGCAGCCATGACCCGGGACAGCCGGATGATCTCTGGGCGCGTCCCTACAACAGTGACAACCTTCAGCTTTTTCATTTCTCTTCCTTACTGATGCAGTCGCTCAAGCGGTCAGGGGCTTGGCATAGGTATCGGGGAGCGCCCGGTCAAAGATCTCGTTGGCCCATAGCATGACTACCATCTCTTCATCACCGATGTTGGTGATGTCATGGGTCCAACCAGGCACGGTTTCCACGATCACCGGTTTGTCACCACTGGTTTGCAGTTCATAGAACTCCCCCGACACCATATGACGGAACCGGAAGTTTGCAGTGCCCTTGATGACTAGAAACTTTTCGGTCTTGGTGTGGTGGTAGTGGCCACCGCGGGTGATACCTGGATGCGCAGTGAAATAAGAAAATTGGCCGCTGTCACGCGTCTTGAGCATTTCGACGAAGACACCACGCTCATCACCGTGCCGGGGTACCTCGTACGTAAAACGCTCTTCGGGCAGATAGCTGACGTACGTAGAGTACAAGGCACGCAGGAAACCGGTGCCAACCGGCTCGGTGATCAAGTTGTCGCGACTGGCCTTGAAAGCATGCAGATGATCAGCGATTTCGCCCACACTGGCGTTGTATTGCGGCTGCACCTCGACGGCCCCTTTGCCGGCATGCTCGCCGCGCATGATCTCGAGGAAGCAGCGGACAACGTCGTCGATGTATACAAGGCTGATACGTGCGTCGCGATCATTGACCTGGATCGGCAAGTCCCGCGCAATGTTGTGGCAGAACGTGGCAACTGCAGAGTTGTAGTTCGGTCGCGCCCACTTCCCAAAGACGTTCGGCAAACGCAGTAAGTACACCGGTGCAGCAGTGGCTTGCGCCAACTCCTCCAGGACTTCTTCCGCCCCACGCTTGCTGGCGCCATACACGTTGTCCAGAGCGGCTTGGGTCGACGAGGTGTAGAGCAACGGAATCGCCCGTCCGGTAGCCCGCATGGCATCCGCCAGGGCCCGCGTCAGATTGACATTGCCAGTGGTGAACTCTTGAGGATCCTGCGGACGGTTGATACCTGCCAGGTGGAAAACGAATTCGGCCTGCGCCACCTTTGCCGGCAGGCTGGCGACCTCATCGTTGCGGGTAAACGTATCAATGACAATACCCGGCTGCTCACGCAGATGCACCATCAGGTTCTTGCCGATGAAACCGTCTGCCCCTGTAATCAATACATGCATGAGGGTCACTCCTCTGGCACCGCGTGTTCACCACGCGCAATGGCCTGCATGAAATCGAGCTTGAGCAGCAAGCGCTGCATGCCCTCAACGTCCAGCCGCTCAGTGTTATGCGAATTGTAATCTTCAGTGCGGGAAATCTTCTCCTCACCCTGCTCCACGAACTTGGCGTAATTCAGATCACGCAAGTCTGGCGGCACACGGTAGTAATCACTCATGTCCTGCGCGCAGACCATCTCCTCGCGGCTGAGCAGCGCCTCATAAAGCTTTTCACCATGCCGGGTACCGATCACTTGAATCGGATGCTCGGGTTTGCCCATCAGGCCGGTGAGAGCTTCAGCCAGCGTCTGGACAGTAGCAGCCGGTGCCTTCTGCACGAACAGGTCACCGTTTTCACCGTGTTCGAAGGCAAACAGCACCAGATCAACCGCGTCTGACAGGGTCATCATGAAGCGGGTCATGTTGGGGTCGGTCAGGGTCAATGCCTTGCCAGCACGGATCTGCTCAACAAACAACGGGATCACCGACCCCCGCGAGGCCATGACATTGCCGTAACGTGTGCCGCAAATCACAGTTCGGGTGCTATCCACATTACGTGACTTGGCCACCATGACTTTTTCCATCATCGCCTTGGAAATACCCATGGCATTGATCGGGTAGACTGCCTTGTCGGTACTCAGACATACAACACGCTTGACGCTGTTCTGAATAGCCGCCTCGAGCACGTTCTCGGTACCCAGGACGTTGGTCTTGACCGCTTCCAGCGGATGAAACTCGCAGGAAGGCACCTGCTTGAGCGCGGCCGCATGGTAGATGAAGTCCACACCCCGGCTGGCATTCAGTATGCTCTGGTAGTCACGGACATCACCGATATAAAACTTCAGCTTGCTATTGGCATAGCGCTTGCGCATGTCATCCTGCTTCTTTTCATCGCGGCTGAAGACACGGATTTCCGCAATGTCGCTGTCCAGAAATCGCTTCAGGACAGCATTGCCGAAAGAACCCGTGCCACCGGTGATCAGCAGTGTTTTACCTTTGAACATGACAACCTCTTGGAATTTCTAATTAGACTTCATCCATGCCCGCGCCAGAGCCTCTCTGTTTTAGCCAGACCATCAGCCAAAACACAAATGCAAAATAGGCATCGAGCGTCTGCGTCAATTGGTTATTAGCCGGCATATACAACACGGACAGCGTCAGAAACAAAAATACCAGTGCCCCCGCCTCACTGCCCTTGAGCAATGCACTTTTCCAGGCACTTCCCCACAGGTAGCCCATTATCAGGATCACCAGTGGCACCAGCGGGAAACTCACATCGCTGGCAATCCATGTGAACAGGGTCGACCACTGGGCGGTATCGCTCCAGCCCGCCAGGTCAACCTTGTGCAAGTAACTGCGTTCGTACAGGGCCTCATCGACAACCTTTGAGTAATTGCTCATGAGGAACGACGAGTGCCCCAACCCCAGCGTGGAGGTGAAGTCTTCCTTCAGCGCCAGCGACAAGCCGTAGTACCCTTGGGCCATATAGCCAGTCAGCATTTCAAACGCGAAGTTCATTTTGCTCGACAGAGGGTCATCACTGGGAGAGCGCTGCGTGCAGACCACCCCACCCGCAACACAGAAATCGCTGTTGCCCCCCATACGGGCTTCCTTGCGCTCCAGAAACAAGGCAAATGTGGCTAGCAGCAATATCAGTAACAACAGGGCCGCCCCGAACATCTTCGCTGCGCTAAACGGAAAACGCCGATGACGGATACACGCCTGGCCAACGAGGATCATGAATGAGCCCCCCAGAAAAACCAGCAGGTCTCCGGTTTCGCGGTCAGTACCTCGCATCAGCGAAAAAATCAGAATGGCACTGATATGTCCAACCAGCAGCAGAATATCCACCCACCTCAACGATCGCCAATTGAGGATTGCAAATGGGATGACGCAACAGACAAAGGGTGCAAGAAGGCCCCGCGCGAGTGCCACATGGATACGAATACCTGACTCGTTGGTCTCCAGCGCCTTGAGCATTTCCTGATAGGCAGCCCCTTGATCACCGAGGACGCCAAGCACATCCCATGGCCACTTGCCGGTATAGGCGTAGGTAGAAGGAATTGACAGCGCTATGCTTGCCAGTGCGCCAATTCGATAGTACCTGCGCCAATTCAGCAGCGGCCGCCCTGGCGCTTGGGTGTAGCCGCCCATCGTGTAGCCCAGACCCAACGCAAACAATGTCACCAGCAGAAAGCCCAGCAATACGCCGCCATTGCTCACCGGCCACCCGAAGGGACCGAAAAAGAACAACATCAGCGTTATTCCCAGGTACAGCATGCCCAATTGCAATGGCAAATAGCGAAGGCTGGCAAATATCGATGGCATGTTAGCGCTCCGAGTGCCCAGCCTGGCTCAACAACTGCCGGATGACCAGTTCTACGTCGAAGTGCTCAGCCATGCACGCCGGCCCCCTTTGCGCCATCTGCGCCAGCCGCTGATCATCGCCCAGCAGTTGCTCGATACAGGCGTGAAGCCGCAAAGGTTCGCCTGCTTCAACGCACACACCAACGCCCTGTTCAACGATGAATTCGCCATAATCGGTGCTTTGCTCGACCGAGGCGACAATCGGCAAACCCAGGCGCAGGTAATCAATGGTCTTGGAAGGAAAACTCGGGACATCCACATCACGCACCGTGCAAACCAGCGCAGCATCGCAGGATTGAGCAATTTCGAGATATCGCTCACGCGGCACCCTGGCTATCCAGGTGAGGTTACCGTGGCCCTCGTTCAAATAAGCCTGGACAAGGCCCTCCAGGGTGCCACTACCCATGATCAGAAAATGGCTGCGCGAGCCTCCATGTGCAGCAAGTCGGGCGACCTCCAGAAGGTCTTCCACTCCACGGCCATGCACCAGCTGCCCGCCAAATACGACAACCGGCCGGTCTGCGGGTAACCCGGCAGCCGCGCGTACCTGTGCTGAATCAACCGCAACGACAGGGGCGTTACCGCCCCAGATTGGCAGGATATGAATACCTTGCACGGCTCGCAGGCGATAATGCCGCTTCAGGTAAGATACGTTTGCAGGTGACATGCAGCCGACATGGTCGAACGAGCGAATCAGCATGTTTTCAAACCATTTCGCCAACCGAAAGACTAAGCCGGACGGCATCAGGCCGATTTGTTGCTGATGGTGCGGAAAGAAATCCCAAAGCACCATGTAGGAAGGCGCACGCCCGATAAAGCGCTGCCACAACAATGGCAGGGCCATGGTCACAGCCGGAGAGAAGCCGATCAGCAGATCGATGCGGCGGCAGCGTGCCGTTTCGCGCAACAGTTTGACGACGCGCAGAGAGGATCCCGCCCACTTCGCCAGGCGCCTCACCAGCGGTAGCCGCGAGTTGACATGCAATGGCACCAGTGAAGTGACTTCTACCCCTCTGGAAGTGATGAAGCGCTGATCCGGCTCGCCCGCTTGAGCCCACCAGTCGAGATTGATCACGGTGACCGAATGCCCCTGCCCTTGCAAAGCTGCCGCCATCTCATTAGTCAGCCAAGGATCACTCTCCTGCCGCGAGAACTTGGTGCAAAGCATGACGATATTCACGAAGGCTTCCTTTTCATCCAGATCAGCAAACCGAAAGCCATCACGATCGTTAATGACAGGTAAGTGAACAGGTGAGCATAGACTGGCGCCATGACACCAGTATTATCAAACAGCATGCTGAAGGCGCAAACCAGCACGACGCCTTGCAATAACTCGAAAACAAAGGACACGCGCACTATGCCGCGCGCCATGAACAAATATGAAATCGACGCCGCAATCGTGCGCAGCACATCCCCCGCCATTTGCGGCACAAGTAGCTGGGTCATCGGCAGGAAATCGCTGGAAAACACCAAGATAATAAGGAAGTTGCGTAAAAAATAGAAAACTGCGAACCCTGACAGCAGCACCACCACCAGCGCCGAGACACTCCCCAGCCATTCCTTGAAAACCTGCCGCTTGTCGGCCGCCGCCGCAATGCGAGGCAACACGAAGTTGATCAATACCACGCCCATGAACTGCATATACACGTCGGACAGCTTGATCACCCCTTGCCATTGCCCAACCTGCTCCCAACCCTGCGACGCACCCAGCGCATCACGCATATACAACTGGGCCAGTGGAACAGACAGGGCACCGATCAGGGTCACCATGGAAAATGACATCAATAGCTTCATGCGGCCACGCTCGAATGACCAGCGGCAGGCCTGCAGAAGCACGCGCCGACTGACTACGGCATAGAACACTGCGCACAGCCCGACCATTGCGGGCATGAGCACCACAGCATAGGTTGCCCCTATGAAGCCCCTATACCAGACAGCCATAATGACCAGCCCTGCGCCCACAAGCGTGCCCGCAACGGTGATCAACGAAAATGTACGACTGTCGCCACGACTGCTGGCTTCGGCCAGCGGTAAATTGCCATACGCGATGACAACCTGGCTGACTGCCAGCACGGTAAAAAGAAGTGCTCCCACACCCGGTAGGAAATAGCTGGACAGCGTCGAAGAAAGTGCGAACAGCAACACCGCCACCGCACCGCTGACAAGTGCTGAGAGTGTAAAAGCAGAGGCGTACCAGACTTTACCTTCGGCACCGCCCAGCGGAGCCTTGGCAAGCACTTTGATCAGGCCATTGGTGATACCGCCGCCAGCCAACATGCCTACGATCGCGACAAGTGTCATTAACTGGCCCAACAAACCGAAACCTTCAGGCCCCAATTTCCAGGCAAGAACCTTGATGACTAACAAGCCTGCAAGTGTTTTAACAAGTACGGTAGAGCCGAAATAGAGGCCTGCTTTTATTCTTGACAAATCTGTTGCCCCATTCAACGCTTCCATGCAAAACAAAACAAAATAAAATCGGCGCTTGAGCACACCCTGAAACCAGATCCGGATACCTCAGGATGCACCCCCCCAAAAAAAGAGGGGGCGGATTGTGCAATCCTTTAATTGGTTTGCCTACTGCACCAGCTCCTTGTCTTTCAGTTTCTGTGCCACTGCATTGTTGATAAAGCGCTAAGTACGCATGTCATACCGTTCTCGAACGCGCAGTACGCAGCCCCCGATAGAGCGCCAGACAAACCCCCAGCAACAAGCCTGTCACCACCCCAAGCATTACAATCAAGCTTTTTCTCGGCTTGATGGGACGGTCAGGAACTTCGATAGCACCGTCCTGGCGATAGACTTGAACTGCCTCAGTATTCAGTTGAAGATCACGATAGAAGCTCATCGTCTCTTGTCGCTCGCGTAGATCCCTGACGAACGGATCATCCGAACGGCGCTTGCGTAAGTTATCGATTTCTGCCTCAAGCGCTTTGACACCTCGCATGTAAGTCAGGCTGCCGTCCATACCCGCCGACACCTCAGTAGCCAGCGTGTTGGATATCAGTGGTGGCTTTTCCAGACCGATGGTCCTGGCAACCTTAAGTGCTTCCGACAAGCGTACGATCTGATCCTCTCGAATATTGCGCGCCGCCTCGCGAGCCCCCGAGATCAGCCGTTCAAGGTTGTTGGCAGTGGCCAGGGCATCCGCGCGCAGGTCCTTGGCCAAGTCCCGCTTGGTCCAGTCACTGGCCATCTGTGCATATTGGGCGACCCACTGCGCGGCGGTTTTCGGGTCTGGCAGATCCGCCGCCACATAGAAGCGATCAGGCGCAAGAGGGCTGACCGCCGCAATACTCAATACCTTGTTGAAATCAGCGTACAGGGCATCCTGGGACCCTTGCCGCTGGGCCTCATCCAGGCTTGGCAAGTAGACCTCACGAAAAAACTTTCTACGCAACGCCTGAGACTGCAAGTTGCCGAGATAGAAGGCATAAACATCCTTTACCGATAGCCTGCCGAGCCCCGCCCCCTCACCCCGACCGATATTGACTTGGGAAATATCATCCTGTGACGGCGGCTGAACAACTACCCTGGCTTGATAAACAGGCGTCGAAAGCAAGGCATAAGCGAGCGCTGCCAACGCAACGATTGCAGTCACAACCGCGATCAGTAACCTTTGCGCCCACAACCAACCGATCAACTGGAAAAGGTCGACATCTTCGTTACTGCTCAAGCGCTCAGGCAGATTGCGCATGCTTTCTAATGTTCCTTGAATCAGTATTTTTGGATTCCCTTGGCGATCAGCTATGGCGTTTGGCATATAGCCACATAGCTGAGGGCCGCTTCTTCGCTCTCCGGCCCGGCAACCTGCCAGCGGTAATATTTGAAGCGAATGCGCCGCCTACACTACAGTGAAAGCTGCGCTCAAAGTAGGGGAATTTCAAAAAAAACGCCCAAGCCACCACAGGGTGAACCGTGATTACACTTCGGACGTGTCAGGGAATAGCTACGTCGATGTCTAACCCCTCATCCCGCGCCTTTCGCCTCAGCGCGCTTGCCAACGAGGCCTTCGCCTCACGCTCCCCATGCACCAGCAGAACCCTTTTTGCTGGCTGGCCAGCGCCCAGAGCAAACCTGATCAGACCTTGCTGATCGGCATGAGCCGAATAGCCTGGCAAGGTCATCACTTTCGCCCTGATTTCGTACATATCTCCATCCAGGTCAAGCTGAACGAACCCTTGGACGCCCTCGCTCGCCTGTATTACCGCCCCTGGCGTACCTTTTGCCTGATACCCGACAAATACAACCTCGTGACGAGGATCGCCCAGCATCGCCTTAAGGTAATTGACGATTCGCCCGCCGGCACACATACCATTTCCGGCAATGACAATTGCTGGTCGCCCAGTGCTCTTCAGATAGTTGACCACCTTCTGGTGCTTTGCATGAGTATCCACGCAAACCAGTTGAGAAAACGCCAATGGTGCCCGGCCCTCACCCAGTCGCTGCCGAGCCTCGCAACGCCAGTACTCGTGCAACTCAAGATAAGTTCCAGTGATGCGCTGGGCCAACGGCGAGTCGAGGATTATCGGCAAGCGCGACCATTCGATCAACCCGACCGGATCATCACCCAATGCCGGGAGCTCGCTTTTGAGCAACGACTTACGATAAAGAATATCTTCGAGCTCATAGAGTAACTCCTGGGTACGACCAAGGCTGAATGCCGGTATCAGGACAGTGCCGTTATCGGCCAGTGCCCGTTCAATCAGCGCTTCGAGCCGCTGCTGACGATCACAGCGCCCGGCGTGCATACGGCCACCGTAGGTACTCTCCAGCACCAAGGTGTCAGCCCGCTCTGGCGGCCGAACCGGGAAAAGCAAAGGGTTACCGGGCGCGCCAAGATCACCTGAAAACACAACGCGCGAAGGTTTTTGATCACCCTGTACTCGTACATCACATTCTACATAGGCAGACCCAAGCAGATGACCAGCTCGCTGCAAGCGAATGGCACAAGCCAACTCACTTTGCTCTAACGCACAATGCCATTGACCAAAAGGAACCGGGACGATGAGACGATTTAAAAGCGCCAGGTAGCGTTCGACCTGCACGGGATCAGTACTGACGGCTAGCTTGATGGCGTCTTCCAGCACTAGCGGCAAAAGCCTGGCAGAGGGCTCGCTGCACAGGATGCTGCCGCGAAAACCAGCAGCCAGCAACGCAGGGATACGCCCCACATGGTCAATGTGTACGTGAGTGACAACCAGTGCCTGTATGCCCGCAACATCAAAACCCAAAGGCGTGAATTGAGCCCCTACAACTTCATCGCGCCCTTGCTCCAGACCGCAGTCGATCAATAGGCTTGTGGCCGGACCCAGATGCAACTGATGGCACGAACCGGTTACACCTCTGGTGCCACCATGGTGGGAAATGGCGGGGAATTCCATACTGACTCACGCTCACAGGATCGAATGAAGTCCGCTATTACTCCATGACGACCGGCGCAAGAACAGGTGAATTAACCTTGTTTGAGGGTAGGAACTTTCCCTAATTGCCGCTCAGTGCAGCCTCGCGAGCAGAGGCCTTGATCTTGCGCTTGCTGAGCTGCACGCCATAAGCCCCTAACAACGGGCCGACTGCAAGACCTACCACCAAAGCCGCCAGCACCAGCACAGCGACCGGCATCGCCGGCGCGACCCAGCCAAACAGCGTCAACGATACGGCCTGCTGGTTCTCCAGCACGAAGAACAGCACCACAGCCGCCAAGAGCAGCACGAACACCGCCGCCAGGGCGCGCTTGAGGTTACGCATCAGATTGCTCCTTGATTGATCAGGCTTCGGCCTCGTCTTCTTCGTTGACCCGGTCGCGCAGCTCTTTACCGGGCTTGAAGTGCGGCACGAACTTGCCTTCGAGGCTGACCGACTGGCCGGTCTTTGGGTTACGACCCACGCGAGGGGCGCGATAGTGCAGCGAGAAGCTGCCAAACCCGCGGATCTCGATGCGATCGCCAGTCGCCAGACATTGTGACATCTGCTCAAGCATGGTCTTGATGGCCAGCTCCACGTCCTTGGACGAGAGCAGCCCCTGATGGGTGACAATACGTTCGATCAGCTCCGACTTCGTCATATTTTTCCCTTCGTTATCAAGCAGCTAGATCATTGCTTAACCAGTTTGTAGCACGCCGGGAAGGATTTGAACAGGGTGGATCTTGACTTAATAAAAAAATTCAAGATTGAAGTAATTCAAGAATGGTCTACCGTGCGAGGCAGCTGCAACCGGGCCTCTTGTCAACGCGCGCCCTGCAGCGCCGGGTTCATTGGCACAACCGCCCCAATACAGGCACGCGCACACTTCAGGCTGCGCTTGCCTACCAGAAGAAACGGGCCTGGGCCACTTCACCCAGCAAATCGGGCCGCTAGGCAAAGCGACCAAATGACGACCATGCGACTCTGCAGCAAGGGAACCCGCTACCAAAGCCTATTTGACGTCTTTTTTGCCAAACACTCGCCAGGCGACGAATTTTTTCAGCATCTGCATTTGCGCGAGGAAATACCTGGGATCCTTCCAGATATTGACCAGTATTGATTTCAGGAAACTGGCACCCAAAATCGATACAAAGTACAAATCATGAACCCTGCCTTGCAGGTTCTTGGCTGGCAGATGACGCTTCACTGCGTTACTGATCTGGCATTCAATAACAATATGTACGCGTGTCTGGTCGCTTTCATTCCTGACCTCATGAAGAAATGAAGTATCCAGTGCCCAGAGCTCCCCCGGGGACATGATGACACGCGCCTTTGATACATTGAAATGGACCTTATCATTGGTGATGACAGGAACATGGAAGCGGAGTCGCGCATTGCTGGACGCGCCAGTCAGATCGCGATGCGGATGAAGTACAGCCCCTGGAGACAAGTAATAGAAAACACAAATCCCATTTTTTTCCGCACCCAAAAAGTCATAGATTTTCGCAGCAAATGGATGATCCTCGGGGGCAAGGTCTACCTTGTGCCACTGAATACTCTGGTACTTACCGCTCTCGTGCACACTGGACTTTCCCTGCTCCAATGCAACAGCTAAGCCAGCGATTTCTTCAATTTCGTCAGCATCAAAAAAATCTTTTTGAATTAAAAATGCACCAGTATTCATCTATTTTCTCATTTGAGTTCTTTAGCTTGAACCAGGCGTTTCCGTGGTGGTAGCGAACGCGTTACGCCGCTAAGGTTATAGCAGCAAATGGACGTTTCCAAGTGCTACGCGCAAACCAGCGCATTCTCGCCAGGCGCTAGAACGCCAACCAGCGATCATCCTGGAAGCAGCCCAAAAAAAGGGCGACCCGAGGGTCGCCCTTTTTACCGATCAAACAGAACTCAGTTCTGTTTGGCCATTGCTTCGCGCAGCAGCGCAGCCATGGTGGTGTCGGCAGCAGCTTCCGGAGCGTTTTTCAGGCTCTGGATAGCTTCGCGCTCTTCAGCGTCGTCTTTCGATTTGATCGACAGGCTGATAACGCGGGACTTGCGGTCAACGCTGATGATCTTGGCTTCGATCTCTTCGCCTTCCTTCAGAACGTTACGCGCGTCTTCAACGCGGTCACGGCTGATTTCGGAAGCTTTCAGAGTGGCTTCGATGTCGTCGGCCAGGGTGACGATGGCGCCTTTGGCGTCAACTTCTTTCACGATGCCCTTGACGATAGCGCCCTTGTCATTGACAGCAACGAAGTTGGAGAACGGATCGTCTTCCAGCTGCTTGATGCCCAGGGAGATGCGCTCGCGCTCTGGGTCGACCGACAGGATGACGGTTTCCAGCTCGTCGCCCTTCTTGAAACGACGTACGGCTTCTTCGCCGGTTTCGTTCCAGGAGATGTCGGACAGGTGAACCAGGCCGTCGATGCCGCCGTCCAGACCGATGAAGATACCGAAGTCGGTGATCGACTTGATGGTACCGGTGATCTTGTCACCCTTGTTGAACTGGCCGGAGAAGTCTTCCCATGGGTTGGACTTGCACTGCTTGATGCCCAGGGAGATACGACGACGCTCTTCGTCGATGTCCAGAACCATGACTTCCACTTCGTCGCCAACCTGAACGACTTTCGACGGGTGGATGTTCTTGTTGGTCCAGTCCATTTCGGAAACGTGTACCAGACCTTCAACGCCTTCTTCCAGCTCAGCGAAGCAGCCGTAGTCGGTCAGGTTGGTAACGCGAGCTTGTACGCGAGTACCTTCTGGGTAACGGGCAGTGATAGCTACCCACGGATCTTCGCCCATCTGCTTCAGACCCAGCGAAACGCGGTTGCGCTCACGGTCGAACTTCAGAACGCGTACGTCGACTTCGTCGCCAACGTTAACGATTTCCGATGGGTGCTTGATGCGCTTCCAGGCCATGTCGGTGATGTGCAGCAGGCCGTCGATACCGCCCAGGTCCACGAATGCGCCGTAGTCGGTGAGGTTCTTGACGATACCTTTGACTTGCTGGCCTTCCTGCAGGGTTTCCAGCAGGGCTTCGCGCTCGGCGGAGTTCTCGGCTTCCAGCACGCTGCGACGGGAAACGACAACGTTGTTGCGCTTCTGGTCCAGCTTGATGACCTTGAATTCCAGCTCTTTGCCTTCCAGGTGGGTGGTGTCGCGCACTGGGCGGACATCAACCAGGGAGCCCGGCAGGAACGCACGGATGCCGTTAACGTCGACAGTGAAGCCGCCCTTAACCTTACCGTTGATAACGCCCTTGACCACTTCTTCGGCAGCGAAAGCAGCTTCCAGAACAATCCAGCACTCGGCGCGCTTGGCTTTTTCACGGGACAGCTTGGTTTCGCCAAAGCCGTCTTCGACCGCGTCCAGCGCAACGTGAACTTCGTCACCGACCTTGATGGTCAGTTCGCCAGCTTCGTTGTAGAACTGCTCGAGCGGGATGACACCCTCGGACTTCAGGCCAGCGTGTACGGTAACCCAGTCGCCGTCGATGTCGACAACGATACCGGTGATGATGGCACCCGGCTGAAGATTGAGGGTTTTCAGGCTTTCTTCAAAGAGTTCTGCAAAGCTTTCGCTCATTTTAATTCCTGTAGATTCGGGCGAAACAAACGCCCCTCGCCACATTCCAGACAATGTGGGTCTGTTTTAAGTAAAGGAAAGCCGGCAAGACGTTGACTGGTGAACCTGCCTGCTCTCCTGGCTATCAGAGAAGGTCGCGCTGGGCGATCTCGCTCCTGATACGTTGCAACACCTGCTCGATGGACAACTCGGTAGAGTCCAACTGAATGGCATCGACCGCTGGCTTCAGCGGGGCCACTGCACGTTGGGTGTCGCGCTCATCACGCGCACGAATCTCATCCAGCAGACTCGACAGACTAACATCTTCGCCCTTACCCTTCAACTGCAGGTAGCGGCGGCGCGCGCGCTCCTCGGCACTGGCGGTGAGGAATACCTTCAACGGCGCGTCCGGGAACACCACGGTGCCCATGTCGCGGCCATCGGCAATCAACCCGGGCATCTCACGGAAGGCGCGCTGACGCTGCAACAGCGCTTCGCGCACGGCAGGCAGTGAAGCCACCATCGAAGCGCCGGCACCGACGGTTTCGGTACGGATGACCTGGCTCACATCCTCGCCTTCGAGGATGGTCTGCTGCAGCTTACCGGGCTCGGCAGCAATGAACTGCACATCCAGATGGGCGGCAAGCGTGGTCAGCAGCTCTTCGTTGGTCAGGTCGACGCCGTGGTTGCTGGCGTTGAAGGCCAGCAGGCGGTACAGCGCGCCGGAATCCAGCAGGCGCCAGCCCAGCTCGCGGGCCAGCAGGCCGGCAACCGTGCCCTTGCCCGAGCCGCTTGGGCCGTCGATGGTGATGATAGGGGCTTGCGAACTCACGACTTGCCCTCTTCTGCCACGCGAATGCCGACTTCGGCGCACAACGCCAGGAAGTTCGGGAACGATGTCGCGACGTTGGCGCAGTCATGGATGCGGATCGGCGCACTGGCGCGCAGCGAAGCCACACTGAAAGCCATGGCAATACGGTGATCACCGTGGCCATGCACTTCACCGCCACCCAACTGGCCACCGTCGATGATGATGCCGTCCGGGGTCGGTTCGCACTTGATGCCCAGGGTGATCAGGCCGTCGGCCATGACCTGGATACGGTCGGACTCCTTCACACGCAGTTCTTCGGCACCGCGCAGCACGGTACGCCCTTCAGCGCAGGCAGCGGCCACGAACAGCACCGGGAATTCGTCGATGGCCAGCGGCACCAGCTCCTCGGGGATGTCGATACCTTTAAGCTTGGCACCGCGCACGCGCAGGTCGGCTACCGGCTCGCCACCGACTTCACGCTGGTTTTCCAGGGTGATGTCGCCGCCCATCAGGCGCAGGATGTCGATCACACCGGTACGGGTCGGGTTGATGCCGACGTGCTCCAGCACCAGCTCGGAGCCTTCGGCAATGGAGGCAGCCACCAGGAAGAAGGCTGCCGAGGAAATGTCGGCCGGCACTTCGATACGGGTAGCCGTCAGTTTGCCGCCAGATTGCAGCGATGCTACCGGGCCATTGCTCTCGACGGCATAACCGAAGCCGCGCAGCATGCGCTCGGTGTGGTCGCGGGTCGGCGCCGGTTCGGTGACGGTGGTCTTGCCTTCGGCATACAGGCCGGCCAGCAGCAGGCAGGATTTGACCTGGGCGCTGGCCATCGGCAGCGTGTAGGTCAGGCCCTTGAGCGTGTGGCCACCGCGGATGGTCAGCGGCGGGCGGCCTTCCGGGCCGGTCTCGACCACGGCGCCCATTTCACGCAGCGGGTTGGCGACGCGGTTCATCGGGCGCTTGGACAACGAGGCATCACCGGTCATGGTCACGTCGAACGACTGGCCGGCCAGCAGGCCCGACAGCAGGCGCATCGAGGTGCCGGAGTTGCCCACGTACAGCGGCCCGGGCGGCGGCTTGAGGCCGTGCAGGCCAACACCATGAATGGTCACGCGACCATGGTTGGGGCCTTCGATGACCACACCCATGTCACGGAATGCCTGCAGGGTCGCCAGTGCGTCTTCACCTTCGAGGAAGCCTTCGACCTCGGTAGTGCCTTCGGCCAGCGAGCCGAGCATGATCGAGCGGTGGGAAATCGACTTGTCGCCCGGTACGCGAATCCGCCCGTTCAGGCGGCCACCCGGTTGGGCCAGGAAAATCAGATCGTTGGCGTTCATAGCGTCCACATAGGCCCGGCGGGCCAGGATTTTACTGAAATGCTCGCGGGCAACCCGTGCACGGGTGAATACACCCAGCAGCTGGTGCCCGTCCCCTTCAGCGATCGCGTCGCGCAAGGCGTCGAGATCACTGCGATATGTATCAAGTGTGCGCAGGACAGCATCGCGGTTGGCGAGGAAGATGTCGTGCCACATGGTCGGGTCGCTGCCGGCGATCCTGGTGAAATCGCGGAAGCCCCCGGCAGCGTACCGGAAGATCTCGAGGTTTTCATTGCGTTTGGCCAGCGAATCGACCAAGCCAAAGGCCAGCAGGTGTGGCAGGTGGCTGGTGGCGGCCAGCACTTCGTCATGGCGCTCGACCGACATGTGCTCCACGTCGGCGTCCAGCGCACGCCACAGGCGGTCGACCAGGGCCAGTGCGGCCGGGTCGGTTTCGGCCAGCGGCGTGAGGATGACCTTGTGCCGACGGAACAGGGTGGCATTGGCGGCCTGTACCCCGCTTTGCTCGGAACCGGCGATGGGGTGGCCGGGGACGAAGCGTGGCAAACGCTGGCCGCTCTCGTTTACAAAAACAGAACGCGCCTCACGGACGACGTTGCCCTTGGCACTGCCGACGTCAGTGATGATGGCGTCGCCGAGGTCGAGCCGGGCCAAGCGTGCCAGGACCTTTTCCATGGCCAGGATCGGTACGGCCAACTGGATGACATCGGCGCCCACGCAGGCGGCGGCGAGGTCTTCTTCGCAGCGGTCGACCACGCCCAGGGCTACGGCCTGCTTGCGCGAGGGGGCATCCAGGTCGACACCGACCACTTCGCGGCACAGGCCGCTTTCACGCAGGCCCTTGGCGAACGAACCACCGATCAGGCCGAGGCCGACCACGACCAGGCGATTGATAATTGGCGCGGGTTTGGTTTTTGCTGCATTTACCACTGGTGCGAACCCTGTTCAGAAATCTAGACAGCCTGTTAGGGCCATTGGGGCTGCTTTGCAGCCCATCGCGACGCAAGGCCGCTCCTACAATGGATTGCGTACTCCTGTAGGAGCGGCCTTGTGTCGCGATGGGGCGCGAAGCGGCCCCAACAACCTCAGATCAAAGCACCGCCTTCGGATACGACCCCAGCACCTTCAGCGCCACAGCCTCCTGGCTGATCTGCTCCAGCACCGCTTTGATCAGCGGGTCGCGGTGGTGGCCGACGAAGTCGATGAAGAACACGTAGGTCCACTTGCCGCTGCGCGACGGGCGGGTCTCGATGCGGGTCAGGTCGATGCCGTTCTGGTGGAATGGCACCAGCAGCTCGTGCAGGGCACCTGGCTTGTTGCTCATCGAGACAATGATCGAGGTCTTGTCGTCGCCGGTCGGCGGCACTTCCTGGCTACCGATCATCAGGAAGCGCGTGGAGTTGTCCGGGCGGTCTTCGATTTTCTCGGCCAGGCGGGTCAGGCCGTACAGGTTGGCCGCCATATCACCGGCAATCGCCGCCGAATTCCACTCACCCTTGACCCGCTTGGCTGCCTCGGCATTGCTCGACACAGCCACGCGCTCCACGTTCGGGTAGTGCGCGTCCAGCCACTTGCGGCACTGGGCCAGCGACTGGGCGTGGGAGTAGATGCGGGTGATGCTGTCGGTCTTGGTGTTCTCGCCCACCAGCAGGTGGTGGTGAATACGCAGCTCGACTTCACCGCAAATCACCATGTCGTGCTCGAGGAAGCTGTCCAGGGTGTGGCTGACAGCGCCTTCGGTGGAGTTTTCTACCGGCACCACGCCGAAGTTGACGGCACCGGCCGCCACTTCGCGGAACACTTCGTCGATGGCCGCCATCGGCCGGCTGATCACCGCATGACCGAAGTGCTTCATGGCCGCAGCCTGGGTGAAGGTACCCTCTGGGCCGAGGTAGGCGATTTTCAGCGGCTCTTCCAGGGCCAGGCACGACGACATGATTTCGCGGAACAGCCGCGCCATCTCTTCGTTACCCAGTGGCCCCTTGTTGCGCTCCATCACGCGCTTGAGCACGGCGGCTTCACGCTCGGGGCGGTAGAACACCGGCTTCTCGCCTTCTTTCAGCGAGGCGGTCTTGACCCGGGCGACTTCTTCGGCGCAACGGGCGCGGTCGCTGATCAGCTCGAGGATTTTTTCGTCGAGGCTGTCGATGCGCACCCGCAGGGCCTTGAGTTCCTGTTCGGACATCAGCCGTGCTCCTTCTCGAATTCAGCCATGTAGCCTACCAGCGCTTCTACTGCTTCCAGGCCCAGGGCGTTGTAGATGGAGGCACGCATGCCGCCCACCGAACGATGGCCCTTGAGGTTGAGCAGGCCACGGGCGTCGGCACCGGCAAGGAAGGCTTTGTCCAGGCGCTCATCCGCCAGGCGGAACGGCACGTTCATCCACGAACGGGCGTTGACGCTGATCGGGTTGGTGTAGAACTCGCTGCTGTCGATGAAACCGTACAGGCGCTCTTTCTTGGCACGGTTACGCTGCTCCATGGCATCGACGCCACCCTGCTCTTTCAGCCACTCGAACACCAGGCCCGAGAGGTACCAGGAGTAGGTGGCCGGGGTGTTGTACATCGAGCCGTTGTCGGCCGAGACCTTGTAGTCGAGCATGGTCGGGCAGCTGCTGCGGGCGTGGCCCAGCAGGTCTTCACGCACGATCACCACCACCAGGCCGCTTGGGCCGATGTTCTTCTGCGCACCGGCGTAGATCAGGCCGAACTGCGACACGTCGATCGGCCGCGAGAGGATGTCGGACGACATGTCGACTACCAGCGGAACGTCACCGGTCTGCGGCACCCAGTCAAACTGAAGGCCACCGATGGTCTCGTTGGACGCATAGTGCACGTAGGCAGCGTTCTTGGTCAGGTTCCAGTCGTTCTGGCCCGGGATGGCCAGGTAGTCGTAGGGCTTGGCGCTGGCGGCGACGTTGATGTTGCCGAAGCGGCGCGCTTCCTCAATGGCCTTTTTCGACCAGATACCGGTCTCGACGTAGTCGGCGGTGCCGTTTTCCGGCAGCAGGTTCAGCGGGATCTCGGCGAACTGCTGGCTGGCGCCGCCCTGCAGGAACAGCACCTTGTAGTTGGAGGGGACGGACAGCAGGTCACGCAAGTCCTGCTCGGCCTTTTCGGCAATGGCAACGTAATCGTCGCTGCGATGGCTCATTTCCATCACCGACAAGCCCTTGCCATGCCAGTCCAGCATTTCGGCCTGGGCGCGCTGCAGGACAGCATCAGGAAGCGCGGCAGGGCCTGCGCAGAAGTTAAAGGCTCGTTTGCTCACATCCACTCTCGCTCTGCCAAATGGTACAAATTCTTTTCTTGCAGGCCGCACGCGGCTTTTTTGTAGGAGCGGCCTTGTGTCGCGAAAGGGCCGCAAAGCGGCCCCCAGCTTTTTGCAGCGCCGCTGAAACCTTGGGGCTGCTTTGCAGCCCTTTCGCGACACAAGGCCGCTCCTACAAAAAGCTCGCCCGCACCCGGCCAGGCATTGCCTGCCGTAATCAGTCAAACGGGGCGACCTTGGTCGCCCCGTTCGGGTTTACGCTTGCTTACTCCTGCGGGGCCTCTTCGGCGCCTGCAGCTTCATCGTTGTCTGGCACTTCGGCCTCGACACCCTCCTCGTTCGCCTCGACCACATCATCGAGTTCGTCCTCGGACGGCTCCTGGATCCGCTCCAGGCCCACCAGTGTTTCATCAGCAGCCAGCTTGATCAGGGTAACGCCCTGAGTGTTACGGCTGAGGCTGGACACCTCGCCAACCCGGGTGCGCACCAGCGTGCCCTGGTCGGAGATCAGCATGATCTCTTCGCCTTCCTGCACCTGGATAGCGCCGATCAGCAAGCCATTACGCCCTTTGGTACCCATGGCGATCACGCCCTGGCCACCACGGCCGCGACGCGGGAACTTGGACAGCGGGGTGCGCTTGCCAAAGCCACGCTCGGAGGCGGTAAGGATCTGCGAGCCGGATTCCGGGATCAGCATCGAAATGATCTGCTGGCCCTTGCCCAGCTTCATGCCACGCACGCCACGGGCGGTACGGCCCATTTCACGCACCACGCTCTCGGCGAAGCGAATGACCTTGCCGGCGTCGGAGAACATCATGACTTCCTTGGCGCCGTCGGTAATGGCCGCGGCAATCAGGGTGTCACCTTCCTTGAGCTTCAGGGCGATCAGGCCATTGGAGCGCGGACGGGCGAACTGCACCAGCGGGGTCTTCTTGACGGTACCCGAGGCGGTAGCCATGAAGATGTACGCGCCAGTCGGCTCTGCCACCCACTCCGGGGTGTCGCCGTCTTCTTCGTCGACTTCTTCGGCCTCTACCAGCTCACCTTCGAGCACGGTGTCATCCGCGTCTTCCAGCTCTTCGTCGAGGTCGGCGTTCTGCTGCAGCGCTTCGAGGTCGATCTGCAGCATGGCGGTGATGCGCTCACCTTCTTCCAGCGGCAGCAGGTTGACCAGCGGGCGACCACGGGCAGCGCGGGACGCTTCGGGGATTTCGTAGGTCTTCTTCCAGTACACCTTGCCCTTGCTGGAGAACAGCAGCAGCGTGGCGTGGCTGTTGGCGACCAGGAGGTGTTCGATGTAGTCCTCGTCCTTCACGCCGGTCGCCGACTTGCCTTTGCCGCCACGGCGCTGGGCCTGGTAAGCGGACAATGGCTGGGTCTTGGCATAACCACCGTGGGAAATGGTCACCACGCGCTCTTCTTCCGGGATCATGTCGCCGTAGTTGAGGTCGTGGCTGGCATTGAGGATTTCGGTACGACGGGCATCGCCGTACTCGGCGCGGATGGCTTCCAGCTCTTCGCGAATCACTTCCATCAGGCGCTCGGCGCTGCTGAGGATGCGGATCAGCTCGCCGATCTGCTCGAGGATTTCCTGGTACTCGGCCAGCAGCTTCTCGTGCTCCAGGCCGGTCAGGCGGTGCAGGCGCAGGTCGAGAATGGCCTGGGCCTGTTCCGGCGACAGGAAGTATTTGCCGTCGTGCAGGCCATACTGCTCCGGCAGGTCTTCAGGGCGGCAGGCGTCGGCGCCGGCGCGCTCGACCATGACCTGCACGGCACTGGATTCCCACGGCGTGGAAACCAGGGCTTCCTTGGCTTCGGACGGCGTCGGCGAGGCCTTGATCAGGGCGATGACCGGGTCGATGTTGGACAGCGCAACCGCCTGGCCTTCGAGGATGTGGCCGCGTTCGCGGGCCTTGCGCAGTTCGAAGACGGTACGGCGGGTCACCACTTCACGGCGGTGACGGACAAACGCTTCGAGCAGGTCCTTGAGGTTGAGCAGGCGCGGACGGCCGTCGACCAGGGCCACCACGTTGATACCGAACACACTCTGCAGCTGGGTTTGCTGGTAGAGGTTGTTGAGCACCACCTCTGGCACCTCGCCGCGACGCAGCTCGATGACGATGCGCATGCCGTCCTTGTCGGACTCGTCACGCAGCTCGGTGATGCCTTCGATCTTCTTCTCTTTTACCAGCTCGGCGATCTTTTCGATCAGGCGCGCCTTGTTCAGCTGGTACGGCAGCTCGGTGACCACGATCTGCTGGCGGCCGCCGACCTTGTCGATGTCTTCGATCTCGGAACGGGCGCGCATGTAGATGCGGCCACGGCCGGTGCGATAGGCCTCGATGATGCCCTGGCGGCCGTTGATGATGCCGGCAGTCGGGAAGTCGGGGCCGGGGATGAACTGCATCAGTTCATCGATGGTGACTTCCGGGTTGTCGATCAGCGCCAGGCAGCCGTCGATGACTTCACCGAGGTTGTGCGGCGGGATGTTGGTCGCCATGCCCACGGCAATACCGCTGGAACCGTTGACCAGCAGGTTGGGGATGCGCGTCGGCATGACCGCCGGAATCTGCTCGGTGCCGTCGTAGTTGGGCACCCAGTCGACGGTTTCCTTGTGCAGGTCGGCCAGCAGCTCGTGGGCCAGCTTGGTCATGCGCACTTCGGTGTATCGCATGGCCGCGGCGTTGTCGCCGTCCACCGAACCGAAGTTGCCCTGACCGTCGACCAGCAGGTAGCGCAGCGAGAACGGCTGGGCCATACGCACGATGGTGTCGTAGACCGCAGTGTCGCCGTGCGGGTGGTACTTACCGATCACGTCACCGACCACACGGGCGGATTTCTTGTACGGCTTGTTCCAGTCGTTGCCCAGTTCGCTCATCGCATAGAGAACGCGACGATGCACGGGCTTCAAGCCGTCACGCGCATCGGGCAGCGCTCGCCCGACAATCACGCTCATCGCGTAGTCGAGGTAAGACTGTCTCAGTTCGTCTTCGATATTGACCGGGAGGATTTCTTTGGCCAGTTCGCCCATGAGAAGCCTGATTCCTTTTTCTGGTGAAACTTCGCAGCTCCATCAAGGGCCGAACGAAGCTCGCCGCCGCAACGCATAAGGGTGCGACGACTTACGACAAATCAATGAGTTGTGCCATGGATCTGCGCAATGAAGGCCGCCGTGATGGGCGGTCTTGGAAACTGCCGGATGTTACCACAAAGGCGGGGGCGGTGGGGAGATGTGGCACGGGGGCTTGTGTGAGGGCTGAGAGGTGCTTGTCTTGGTTTTTTTGGGGCCTGGGAGATCGAGCGCCGCCCGCGCGGCGCTTCGCGGGGCAAGCCCGCTCCCACATTTGTTGCAACGTGGCCATGCCTGTGAGGCCATGGTTGTCAGCCTTGTTGGCATGACTGGATTTCGAGGTGGGCATTGATGCCGCCTCACCTGTCTCAAGACATGCACCAAGGCTGGCAACCATGGCCTGTCAGGTTCGGCACGTTGCAACAAATGTGGGAGCGGGCTTGCCCCGCGAAGCGCCGCGCGGGCGGCGCTCGATCTCCCAGGCGACAACCCCCTATCGCCCTACCCCCTCAATGCAACCGCTTGCGGCACATCAATTGCGCCAATTTGGCGGTATCCGGGCGTTCGACGATGCCGCGTTCGGTCACGATCACGTCGATCAGGTCGGCCGGGGTCACGTCGAACACCGGGTTGAACACCTCGACATCCGGCGCCACCCGGGTACCGCCGATGTCCAGCAGTTCGTCGGCGGCGCGCTCTTCCAGCGGGATATCCTCGCCGGTGGCCAGGTTCAGGTCGATGCTGGTGCTCGGCGCCACCACCATGAAACGCACGCCATGGTGCATGGCGCTGACCGCCAGTTGGTAGGTGCCGATCTTGCTGGCAACGTCACCGTTCGCCGCAATGCAGTCTGCCCCCACCACCACCCAGGTGATGCCCTTGCTCTTCATCAGGTGGGCCAGCGCCGAATCGGCGCACAGGGTCACCGGGATGCCTTCGTTGGTCAATTCCCAGGCTGTCAGGCGCGAGCCTTGCAACCAGGGGCGGGTTTCACCGGCATACACCCGCTCGACCATGCCCTCCAGGTAACCGGCGCGAATCACCCCCAACGCTGTGCCGAAGCCGCCACTGGCCAGTGCACCGGCATTGCCGTAGGTCAGCAGGGTCTGGGCATTGCCCTGGTGGCGGCGAATCAGCTCGATACCGAACTGGGCCATGGTCAGGTTGGCTTCACGGTCGCTTTCGTGGATGGACACCGCTTCGGCCTCCAGCGCGGCCAGCACGTTTTCGTCCGGGCGCAGGCGCTGCAGGCGCTCGCGCATGCGGTTCAGCGCCCAGAACAGGTTGGCCGCGGTGGGGCGGGCTTCTGCCAGGCTGAGGAAGTCCTCTTCCAGGTCCATTTCCCAGTCGCCGCCTTCGGCCAGCCGCTCTTCCAGGGCCAGCACCAGGCCGTAAGCGGCGGCAATGCCAATTGCCGAGGCACCGCGCACGGCCATGTCGCGGATCGCCGCCGCCACCTGCGCGACATTGTCGCAGGCCAGCCAGCGCTCTTCCGACGGCAGCAGGCGCTGGTCGAGCAGGTGCAGGATGCCGCCCTGCCAGCGGATCCCGGTCACCTTCTCCGCCGCCAAAAGTCGCTCGCGCATCGCCTCTCCCTGTCGTTCGGATATCAAAAGCCGGCGATTATAGCGACCCTGGGGGCCGAGCGCTCGGGTATACTCCGGCGCAATTTTGCGAAGTTTCAGAGGACTGTTCAATGAGCAACGTCGACCGCGCCGAAATCGCCAAGTTCGAAGCGCTGGCCCACCGCTGGTGGGACCGCGAAAGCGAGTTCAAGCCGCTGCACGAAATCAACCCGCTGCGCGTCAACTGGATCGACGAACGCGCAAGCCTGGCCGGCAAGAAAGTGCTGGACGTAGGCTGCGGCGGCGGCATCCTCAGCGAAGCCATGGCCCTGCGCGGCGCCACGGTCACCGGTATCGACATGGGCGAAGCGCCACTGGCGGTGGCCCAACTGCACCAGCTGGAGTCCGGCGTGCAGGTGGAGTACCGGCAGATCACCGCCGAAGCGCTGGCCGAGGAAATGCCTGAACAGTTCGACGTGGTCACCTGCCTGGAAATGCTCGAGCACGTGCCCGACCCGTCTTCGGTGATTCGCGCCTGCTACCGCATGGTCAAGCCCGGCGGCCAGGTGTTTTTCTCCACCATCAACCGCAACCCGAAGGCCTACATGCTGGCCATCGTCGGCGCCGAGTACATCCTGAAGATGCTGCCGCGCGGCACCCATGACTTCAAGAAGTTCATCCGCCCATCCGAACTGGGCGCCTGGAGCCGCGATGCCGGCCTGCAGGTGAAGGACATCATTGGCCTCACCTACAACCCGCTGACCAAGCACTACAAGCTCAACAGCGACGTCGACGTCAACTACATGATCCAGACCCTGCGCGAGGAATAAGCATGCGTTTGCGAGCAGTACTCTTCGACATGGACGGCACCTTGCTCGACACGGCGCCGGACTTCATCGCCATCTGCCAGGCCATGCTCGCCGAGCGCGGCCTGGCGGCGGTTGACGACAACCTGATCCGCGGTGTGATTTCTGGCGGTGCCCGGGCGATGGTTGCCGCCACCTTCGGCATGGACCCGGAAGCCGAAGGCTTCGAGGCCCTGCGCCTGGAGTTCCTCGAACGCTACCAGCGCGACTGCGCGGTACACAGCAAGCTGTTCGACGGTATGGCCGAGTTGCTGAGCGATATCGAGAAAGGCAACCTGCTGTGGGGCGTGGTTACCAACAAGCCGGTGCGCTTTGCCGAGCCAATCATGCAGCAGCTGGGCCTGGCCGAACGCTCGGCACTGCTGATCTGCCCGGACCACGTGAAAAACAGCAAGCCCGACCCCGAGCCGCTGATCCTGGCCTGCAAGACCTTGGACCTGGACCCGGCCACCGTACTGTTCGTCGGCGACGACCTGCGCGACATCGAGTCGGGCCGCGATGCCGGCACCCGTACGGCGGCCGTGCGCTACGGCTATATTCATCCAGAGGACAACCCCAATAACTGGGGCGCCGACGTGGTGGTGGACCACCCGCTGGAACTGCGCAAGGTGATCGACAGCGCGCTGTGCGGCTGCTGATCGAGACCTGGAAACAGCAGGGCCTGTGGGAGCGGGCTTGCCCCGCGAACACGGGCGGAGCCCGTGCCATCCTCCGCGCCGCCTGCTTCGCGGGACAAGCCCGCTCCCACAAGGATTGGCGCTACCCAATGAACAAGGGAAAAATCTGATGTTCGACTACACCGCCCGCCCCGACCTGCTGCAAGGCCGGGTCATCCTGGTTACCGGTGCCGGCCGCGGCATCGGCGCTGCTGCCGCCAAGGCCTATGCCGCGCTGGGCGCCACCGTGCTGTTGCTGGGCAAGACCGAGGCCAACCTGAACGAGGTCTACGACCAGATCGAAGCCGCCGGGCACCCGCAACCGGTGGTCATCCCGTTCAACCTGGAAACCGCCCTGCCGCACCAGTACGACGAGCTGGCCGTGATGATCGAAGACCAGTTCGGCCGCCTTGACGGGCTGCTGAACAACGCCTCGATCATCGGCCCGCGCACGCCGCTGGAGCAGCTGTCGGGCGACAACTTCATGCGTGTTATGCACATCAACGTCAATGCCACCTTCATGCTCACCAGCACCCTGCTGCCGCTACTGAAGCTGTCGGAAGACGCCTCGGTGGTATTTACCAGCAGCAGCGTCGGGCGCAAGGGCCGGGCGTACTGGGGCGCCTATGGCGTCTCGAAGTTCGCCACCGAAGGGCTGATGCAGACCCTGGCCGACGAACTGGAAGGCGTGGCGCCGGTGCGCTCCAACAGCATCAACCCGGGCGCTACGCGCACGGCGATGCGGGCACAGGCGTACCCCAGCGAGAACCCGCAGAACAACCCGCTGCCGGAAGAGATCATGCCGGTGTACCTGTACCTGATGGGGCCGGACAGCAAAGCCGTGAATGGGCAGGCGCTTAACGCCCAGTAAGGCTTGAGATTGCCGGGGCCGCTGCGCGCCCCATCGCGACGCAAGGCCGCTCCTACATGGGTACGCAATCCCCTGTAGGAGCGGCCTTGTGTCGCGATGGGGCGCGCAGCGGCCCCAAGGCCTTACCCTGCCGCCAACGCCGGTCGCATACGCCCCTGCTGGCGCCCCTCCAGCTGCATGCAACGCTCCAGGAACAGGAACATGCAGTCGTAACTCTTGCAAATCGCCCTGCGCAGCTCGGTACGCAAGCCCAGGCTGGGGTTCTCGCCGGCCAGGGTGCAGATGATCTCCAGCGCCTCCCACGGGTGCGCATCGTCGTACTGGGCATGCATCTTCAGCCATTTCATCGCCCGCTTGCGCCCTTCCTCAGGGAAGCCCTGCGCATAGGTGTCGGTCGAGCACACCACCGCCGACCATTCGCCGGTCGCACCTTCAATGGCGTAGTTGGTCGCGGCCATGGAAATGGCCAGGTTCTCGGTGGCACACACCCGCCAGCACCAGTCGTTCAGGCCGTTCAGCTCGGGCGGCACTTCCTGCGCCTGCAGTTCGTGCAGGTGCACCCCGTGCGCCTGGCACCAGTTCACCCAGTAGTCGGCATGGTTGAGTTCGACACGAATGTTGCGCATCAGCCAGCGCCGCGCCATGTCTTCGCCCTGATGGCGGCCATAGCGGGTCTTGGTCAGGTTGTGCGCCATGTACAGCGAGAACTGCTCCACCACCGGCCAACCACCGATCAGGTACTGGCGAATGGTCGACTGCTTCAGCTGGCCATCGCGCAGGCGTGCATAGAATTCATGCTCCACCACACGACGCTTGCTTTCACGGCAGTCTTCAATCAGTTGCTGGGCCCATTGAGGGTAGCTGGCGGGGTCCATCAAAGGCCCGATACGAACGAATGCATCAATCACTTTCAGCTCCTTGATCCTTGTGATTTCTAGCTAGCGAAACGTGCCAGGTGCCCGCTGCAACAGAGGCCGGGCGGCGATCCGTTGGCGCTGCAGACTGTCACAGGTGAACACCTGGGGGCGTTCGATCAGGTAACCCTGGGCGTAGTCCACGCCTATTTCCTGCAGGGCCTGCTCGATCAAGGGTGTTTCGACAAACTCGGCGATGGTGCGCTTACCCATCACATGGCCGATGTGGTTGATGACCTCGACCATGGCCCGGTTGACCGGGTCGTCGAGCATGTCCTTGACGAAACTGCCGTCGATCTTCAGGTAATCCACGGGCAAATGCTTGAGGTAGGCGAACGAGGACATGCCGGCGCAGAAATCATCGAGCGAGAAGCGGCAACCCAGGCCCTTCAGCTCATTGATGAAGCGGATGGCACTGCCCAGGTTGGCAATGGCACTGGTTTCGGTGATTTCGAAGCAGATCATCCGCGGCGGGATGGCGTACTCGATAAACAGCCGCTGCAGGTACTCAAGAAACTTGTCGTCACCAATGCTCGACCCCGACAGGTTGATGGCACAGATCGACAACGGCCCTTCACGCCCTTCGTCGAGGCACTGGCGGATGACCAGGAACACATTGCGCACCACCCAGCGGTCCAGCGCGGTCATCAGGCCGTAGCGCTCGGCCGCCGGGATGAAGCTGTTGGGCAGGATGGTACGGCCGCTTTCATCGTGCAGGCGCAGCAGGATTTCGATATGGCCGGGGCCTTCAAAGGTTTTCAGCGGGGCGATTTCCTGGGCGTACAGGCAGAAACGGTTCTCTTCCAGGGCCACGTGCAAGCGCTGGATCCAGGCCATTTCGCCAAAGCGCATGGACAGTTCGCTGTCGTCGGCGTGGTACACCTGCACGCGGTTGCGGCCTTTTTCCTTGGCCATGTAGCAGGCCATGTCGGCGGCACGCAGCGAGGCCTCGAGGGTGCCGGGGGCCTGGGCCATGTGCACCAGGCCAACGCTGACAGTGGTCACGAACGGCCGGCCCTTCCACACGAAGTGCAGGCTCTGCACCATCTGGCGCAGTTGCTCGGCAATGCGCTCGGCCTGGTCGGGCGGGCAGCTTTCCAGCAGTACGCCAAATTCATCGCCGCCCAGCCGCGCCAGCGTGTCGCCTTCGCGCAGGCCGGACTGCAGCACGGCGCAGATATGCCGCAACAGTTCGTCGCCGGCGGCGTGGCCGCAGGTGTCGTTGACCAGCTTGAACTGGTCGAGGTCAAGGAACATCAGCGAGTGTCGCCCGGCCTGGCGTGCCAGCTCATTGAGCGCCTGCTCCAGGCGGTATTCGAACTCGCGGCGGTTGGCCAGCCCGGTCAGCGCATCGTGGGTGGCCTGCCAGGACAGGTTGGCGATGTATTGGCGCTCCTGGGTCATGTCGTGCAGCACCAGTACGATGCCGCTGACCTGGCCATCATTGACGATCGGCGACCCCACCAGGTTGATCGACACGGTGCTGCCGTCCAGGCGCTGGATAAGCCGGGCATGCTCGGCGCCGCCCTTGAGGCTGCCGCTGAGCACCTGTTCGACCAGGCTGCGACCGCCTTCCTCGGCCTGCTCGTCAACCAGGCTGAACAGTGCCGACAGCGGCAAACCCTGGGCCTGCCCGGCCTGCCAGTGGGTCAGTTGCTCGGCGGCCGGGTTCATGTAGCCGATGTAGCCGTCGACGTCGGTGGTAATTACCGCATCGCCGATGGCCTGCAGGGTGATCTGTGCCCGCTCCTTTTCTGCCTGCAGGGCACTGGCAAAGGCCTGGCGCTGGGCCAGCAGCTTGCTGGAGCGGCGCCAGGCGATGGCAATCAGGAACATTGCCGTCAGCAGGTTGGTGATCAACAGCACCCGCAGCAACATGCGCGAACCTTCGCCCAGGGCATCACTGAAAGCCTTGGCCGCAGGCGTCACGCCTTCATTGATGGTGACGATGCGGGCCTTCCAGTCGCTGAGGGTGGCCGCATCCACCGGGCCACTGGTGAAGCGCTGGCGCATTTCGCCGGCCAGCACATCCAGCTTGGCCAGGTAGTCGTCGCCGATGTCCCAGTAGTCGATGGCGGTCTGCATGTAGCTGATGTGGCGGAAGTTGCGATAGAACCAGATGATCCGCTCGACATCATCGGGGTGGTTACCCCCTTGCAGCACCGCTTGGCGCGCGGCATCGAGGTCGGGGCTGGGCTGGTCGAGCACCTCGCGCACCTGGTGGTCACCCTGCGGCACGGTAATGGCCTGACGGTAGCGCTGGTAGGTGCTTTCGTCGCGGGTTTCGGCATACAGGTTGAGGTAGTAGATGGCGTCTTTCTGCGCCTTGGACCATAGGCTTTCGCCCGCCACATAGGCACGCACGGCCGAGAGCGTATAAAGGCTGAGGCTACCCAGTGCCACCTGGAAGACCACAACGGCGATGAAGGGCCAGGTAATACCGAGCAACTTTGGCGCTTCGAGTGTGCGATGTTCCTTCATGTAATCCCTGTCACAGAGCAGATAAGGCGCAAATCGACCCAGACAAGCACAGCGTAGGCCATTTGCCATCGCTGTGGAGGGGATTTTTATGACAGGTTCAACGCCATTTCTGATTCCGCCGCTGCGCTTTTTGTAGGAGCGGCCTTGTGTCGCGAAAGGGCCGCAAAGCGGCCCCGGGATTTTTGCATCAGCGCTGGGATCCTGGGGCCGCTTTGCGGCCCATCGCGACGCAAGGCCGCTCCTACACAGAGCGCGATGGCCTGTAAGGCCTAGCTTTGCTGCAGATGCCCATAAAGCTTGGCATACAGCCCACCCTCGGCAATCAGCTGCTGGTGGTCGCCGTCTTCGGCCACGTGGCCGCCATCGAACACCAGCACCCGGTCGGCCTGTTTCACTGCCGACAGGCGGTGGGCGATGATCAGTGTGGTGCGGCCGCTGAGAAAGCGCGCCAGGGCCTGATGCAGGTTGTATTCGGTCGCGGCATCCAGGGCCGAGGTGGCTTCGTCAAGGATCACCACCTTGGGCTCGGCCAGCACCATGCGGGCAATGGCCAAGCGCTGGCGCTGGCCGCCGGACAAGCGCACGCCAGAGCGCCCCACCACGCTGTCCAGGCCCTGCGGCAAAGCGCCGATGGTAGCGTCCAGCTGGGCGATACGCAGCGCCTGCCAGCAGGCCTCGTCACTGCACTCGCGGCCCATGGTCAGGTTGGCGCGCACCGTGTCGTTGAACAACGACGGGTGCTGCAACACCACCGCAACGTGCTCGCGCAGGGTTTCCAGGCCGATTTCCTGCAAGCTGGCACCGCCAAAGCGAATGGTCCCGGCCTGGGCGCTGTACAAGCCCAGCAGCAGCTGCACCAGGGTACTCTTGCCGCCGCCGCTGGCCCCGACGATTGCCACCTTCTCGCCCGGGGCGATGGACAGGTCGAGGTGATCCAGCACCGGCTCGTCGGCATAGGCAAAACGCAGGTCACGCACATCGATGCCGACGGTCTCGCGGCCGGCGAACGGGTCGCTGGCGGCCGGGTACTGCGGTTCGTCGGCCCGCGCCAACAGCTCGTTGAGGCGGCTTAGCGCGCCGCCGGCGGCGTAGTAGGCGTATTGCAGGTTGAGCAGCTGCTCGACCGGGCCGATCATGAACCACAGGTAGCTGAACACCGCCAGCATCTGGCCGATCGACAGGTCGGAAAACAGCACGGTCAGCATCGCGGCGGCGCGGAAGATGTCGATGCCGAACTGGAACAGCAAACCACTGGCGCGGCCACTGGCATCGCTCTTCCATTGCGAGTCCACGGCATAGTCGCGCACTTCGCGGGCACGCAGGCCGAGGCGGCCGAGGAAGTAACCCTGGCGGTTGCCGGCGCGGATCTCCTGAATGGCGTCGAGGGTTTCCGTCAGCGCCTGGGTAAAGCGTGACGTGCTGTCGTTCTCGAGCTTTTTCAGGTGTTTGACGCGTTTGCCCAGCTGCACGGTGAAGTAGATCACCAGTGGGTTGAACAGCAATATCAGCAAGGCCAGTTGCCAGTGCATCCAGATCAGGATGGCCGCCGTGCCGGTCAGGGTCAGCATGGCCACCAGGAAGCGGCTGAGGGTTTCGCCAACGAACTTGTCGAGGGTGTCCAGGTCGGTGACCAGGTGGGTCGTCACCGTGCCACTACCGAGGCTTTCGTATTCCTTCAGCGAAATACGCTTGAGCCGCTCGATCAGGCGGATACGCAGGCGGTAGACGATATCTTTGGCCAGCCCGGCAAACAGCTTGGCTTGCACCACGTTGAAGGCCAGCGCCGCCAGGCGCAGGCACAGGGTCAGCGCCAGCATCAGGCCAATATAGCCGGCAGCCACCTGCCAGCCGGACGGCAGCAGGTGGTTCATCCACTTCAGCGCCGCATCGCCATGGCCAAGCAGCACTTCGTCCACCAGCAGCGGCAGCAACAGCGGAATGGGCACGCTGCAGCAGGCTGCCAGCACGGCGATGAAGTTGGCGGACCAGAGGTTCTTCTTGTGGTGCAGGGCCAGGCGGCGGATTTCCGCCCAGCTCAGTCGATCGGCCGCAGTGTAGCGCTTGCCCGGTACCGGGTCGGGTGACCCCGGCACATCAAGCACAGGCGGCCTGCTGCAGCCAGCGGCCGAGCAAGGGTTGCAGGCGCTCCAGCGGCTGGTAGCCGTTGGTCAGCAAGGCCAGTTGGCCATTGCGTTCGGCCAGCAGGGTCGGGAAGCCGGCAATGCCGAGGTCCTGGGCCCAGGCGAAATCAGCAGCCGTACCGGCACGGGTATCGGCACGGGCGAAGCTTTCGGCAAACAGCCCACGGTCGAAGCCCGCCTGTTCAGCCAGCTCGACCAACTGCGGTGCAGTGGTCACATCCACGCCCTGCTCGTAGAAACCGCGCTGAATCAGCGCCAGCAGCGGCCAGACGCGCTCGGCGTCCAGTTCACGGGCGGTGACCAAGGCGCGGCAGGCCGGCTCGGTGTCATAGACGAAGCCGTCGGGCATGGCCCCCTCGAAGCGGAACGGCTGGCCGGTAGCTTCGGCCACCGCCTGCCAGTGCTCGAGGATGTACTTACGGGTAGAGCTGTCCAGGGCGCTGCCGCCGGTACGCAACCCGCCCGGGACCACGCGGGTGGGCACGCCTGCCTCACGCGCCTGGGCGATCAGGGCCGCCGCCACTGGTGCAAAACCCCAGCACCAGGAGCACATCGGGTCCATCACATAGATCAGGCGTGCAGACATGCATCAGGCCTCGGCTTTGTAGTTGTAACCGATCGGGTGCGGCAGGTTGCGGGCCTTGGCCAGCTCGATCTGCTTCTGCCGGTCGATGGCGCTGCGCCGGGTCTTCTCGCTCAGGGTGTCCCAGCAATGCGGGCAGCTGACACCTGGCGAATAGTGCTCGGACGCGCGCTCCTCTGCATTGATCGGGTGGCGGCAGGCGTGGCACTGGTCGTACTCGCCTTCGCTCAGGTCATGGCGCACCGTGACGCGGTTGTCGAAGACGAAGCAGTCGCCGTCCCACAGGCTTTGTTCCTGAGGCACTTCTTCGAAGTATTTCAGGATGCCGCCCTTAAGATGATAGACCTCCTCGAAGCCCTCACCGAGCATATAGCTGGAGGCTTTTTCGCAACGAATGCCGCCGGTGCAGAACATGGCCACTTTCTTGTGCTTGCTGGGGTCGAAGTTGGCCTTGATGTAGTCGGGGAACTCGCGGAAGGTCTCGGTCTTGGGGTCGATGGCGCCCTTGAAGGTGCCGATGGCCACTTCGTAGTCGTTACGGGTGTCGATCAGCAGCACTTCCGGGTCGCTGATCAGGGCGTTCCAGTCTTTGGGCTCGACGTAGGTGCCGACCGCCTGGTTGGGGTCTACGCCCGGCACGCCGAGGGTGACGATCTCTTTCTTGAGCTTGACCTTGGTGCGGTAGAACGGCTGTTCGTCGCAGTACGACTCTTTATGGTCGACATCGACCAGGCGTGGGTCGTTGCGCAGCCAGGCCAGCAGGCCATCGATGCCTTCGCGGGTGGCCGACACGGTGCCGTTGATGCCCTCGTGGGCCAGCAGCAGGGTGCCTTTGACATCATTTTCGAGCATGGCCTTGAGCAGGGGCTCGCGCAGCTCGATGTAGTCTTCCAGGGTGACGAATTTGTACAGCGCCGCGACGACGATGGCTTGGGACATGAAGCAGGTTCTCCAGGTGGTCGCCCTCGTAAGGGGCGGACCGGGTTTGACAGGTGTATAAAAAGCAGGGGGGCGCCTTGCGCCCCTTTCGCGACACAAGGCCGCTCCTACAGGAGAATGCACAACCCGATGGCGGGTGCGATCCCTGTAGGAGCGGCCTTGTGTCGCGAAAGGGCCGCAAAGCGGCCCCCGGATTTTGCAGGATTCTACCAGAACAACAGCAAGGTTTCAGTGCCCGCCGCCCGCGCACACCGGCGAGGCCGGTGCAACGCCGACCTTGGCCCACTCTTCGGCGGTGTAGGTATGAATGGCCAGGGCGTGGATCTGGCCCATCAGCTCGCCCATGGTGGCGTACACCTTCTGGTGGCGCTTGACGCTGTTCAACCCGGCAAACTGCTCGCAGACGATCACTGCCTTGTAGTGGGTCTCCTGACCACGACTGTGCATGTGGCTTTCGTTGAGCACTTCCAGGTGTTGCGGCGCCAGGGCGGCCAACTGCTGTTCAATACGCTGTTGCATGGTCATTGCGGCGTACTCACTTCTTCGCCGGGGCGGCGGCCTTACCTGCGTTCGGGTCCAGCTCCTTGGTCATGTCTTCCAGCAGCTTGTTCACCACCGGTACGGCTGGCTCCAGGCTCTGCTGGGTCAGCTGAGCCGACTGCTGGGTGACCTTGGGCATTTCACGCAGTACTTTCTTGCCCAGCGGCGACTCGTAGAACTTGACCAGGTCCTTCAGCTCCTGCTCGGTGAAGGTCTGGGTGTACAGGTCGACCATCTTCGGCTTCAGCTTGTTCCAGCCGATGGCGTTGTCCAGCGCCGCGTTGGCCTTGGCCTGGTAGCCTTCCAGGACCGGCTGCTTGCTAGCCGGGGCCTTGGTCTGGGCGAAGCGCTGGGCGAACATCTGCTGCACTTGCATGTACACCGGGGTGCCCAACTTGTCGGCGTTGGCCAGGGTCAGGAATTTCTCGGCAGCAGCGTTGTGGCTGGCGGTGGCAGCGAGTACCTGGCCGCTGGCGCAAACCAGGGCAACGGCGGCACAGAGGACACGGAGACGGGTCATTGCATTTCCTTCAACAAGAGGGAGGCGGGTACCTCAGAGTAGAGCATTCTGCGCCGTGGTGGCGGTGTGCTCAAGTGGCACGACAAGCGACGGAACCGCTCGGTCGAATCAGGGCCTAAACTGCGAATTCGAACTACACAGGAGTGAGTACAGAATGAGCCGTATCGAGACAGACAGCCTGGGCCCGGTCGAAGTTCCGGAGGACGCCTACTGGGGTGCGCAGACCCAGCGTTCGCTGATCAATTTCGCCATTGGCAAGGAACGCATGCCCCTCGCGGTACTGCACGCCCTGGCGCTGATCAAGAAGGCCGCAGCGCGCGTCAACGACCGCAACGGCGACCTGCCGGCCGACATCGCCCGGCTGATCGAACAAGCCGCCGACGAAGTGCTGGCTGGCCGGCACGATGATCAGTTCCCGCTGGTCGTCTGGCAGACCGGCAGCGGCACCCAAAGCAACATGAACGTCAACGAGGTGATTGCCGGGCGCGCCAACGAGCTGGCCGGCAAGGGCCGTGGCGGCAAGGCGCCCGTGCACCCCAACGACCACGTCAACCGCTCGCAAAGCTCCAACGACTGCTTCCCGACGGCCATGCACATTGCCGCAGCCCAGGCGGTACATGACAAGCTGCTGCCGGCCATCGCCGAGCTGTCGGCAGGGCTGGCCGAGCTGTCGGCGCGCCACAACAAACTGGTCAAAACCGGCCGCACGCACATGATGGATGCCACGCCGATCACCTTCGGCCAGGAGGTATCAGCCTTCGTCGCCCAGCTCGACTACGCCCAGCGCGCCATCCGCGCCACCCTGCCGGCGGTGTGTGAACTGGCCCAGGGCGGCACGGCCGTCGGTACCGGGCTGAACGCCCCGCATGGCTTTGCCGAAGCCATTGCTGCCGAGCTGGCGGCGGAGTCCGGCCTGCCGTTCGTCACCGCGCCGAACAAGTTCGCCGCCCTCGCCGGCCACGAACCGCTGACCAGCCTGGCGGGCGCCCTGAAAACCCTGGCCGTGGCCCTGATGAAAATTGCCAACGACCTGCGCTTGCTGGGTTCCGGCCCGCGCGCGGGGCTGGCCGAAGTGCGCCTGCCGGCCAACGAGCCGGGCAGCTCGATCATGCCGGGCAAGGTCAACCCGACCCAGTGCGAGGCGCTGTCGATGCTGGCCTGCCAGGTGCTGGGCAACGATGCGGCGATCGGCTTTGCCGCCAGCCAGGGGCATTTGCAACTGAACGTATTCAAGCCGGTGATCATTCACAACCTGCTGCAGTCGGTCGAATTGCTGGCCGATGGTTGCCGCAACTTCCAGCAGCATTGCGTAGCGGGTATCGAGCCGGACGCCGAACAGATGGCCGCGCACCTGGAGCGTGGGTTGATGCCGGTGACGGCGCTGAACCCGCATATTGGCTATGACAAGGCTGCGGAGATTGCCAAGAAGGCCTACGGCGAGGGCAAGACCTTGCGCGAGGCGGCATTGGAGTTGAAGTATTTGACCAATGAGCAGTTCGACCAGTGGGTGCGGCCGGAGAACATGCTGGCGCCGGGGGGCAAGGGCTAACAGACCAGTTCCGCAATCCCCTGTAGGAGCGGCCTTGTGTCGCGATGGGCTGCGCATCAGCCCCAGAGATCTCGGCAGAGGCAAAGATTTTGGGGCTGCTGTGCAGCCCATCGCGACACAAGGCCGCTCCTACACAGTGCGCGCGACTTTCTTGAATTTGCGCGCCCGCCACCCGGCCACCAGCGACGGCTCCAGCGCTACCAGCGCCGAACCGAACACCACGGTCACCGCGCCCAGGTAACCCAGGGCATTGATGTCCTCGGCATGCACATACTCCGGCCACACCATGGCCGCCAGCGCTACCGCCACAAAGGTCACCAGCGGCGTCAGCGCCAGCGTGGCACTCACTCGCGATGCCTCCCAGTGCGCCAGCGCCTCGGCAAACGCGCCGTACGCCACCAGGGTATTCAGGCAGCAGGCCAGCAACAGCCAGCCCTGCACCGGGGTCAGCTGCAATGCCTCCAGCGGGTGTACCCAGGGCGTCAGCAACGCAGCGCAGCTGAGGTAGATCACCATCATCACCTGTTGCGAATGCCATACCGTCAGCAACTGCTTCTGGCTCAGGGCGTAGAACACCCAGATGCTGGTGGCCAGCAAGATGGTCAGTACGCCCGTGGTGTAGGTGCCCAACGAGGTCAGCAGCTCTTCCAGGCGCTGGTTGAAGAACAGGCCAAACCCGGCCAGCAGCACCAGCAGGCCCATGCCCTGCCCCAGGCTGAAGCGTTCGCGGAACACGAACACGCTGGCTACCAGTAGCAGCACCGGGCCGATCTGCACCACCAGTTGCGCGGTGCCGGGGCTGAGCAAGTTAAGGCCGATCAGGTACAGCACGTAGTTGCCCATCAGGCCGAGCACCGCAACTGCAACCAGCGCCTTGCCCCTGGGCGCCAGCTTGCGCACCGACGGCAAACGCCGCTGGTACGCCAGCCAGGCGAACAGCAGGCCACCGGACACCAGCAGGCGGTACCAGGTAACGGTGATCGGGTCGACCACTTGCAACACCTGCTTGAGCTTGATCGGCAGGATGCCCCAGAGTAGCGCTGTCAGAAGCGCCAGGAACAGGCCATAGCCCCAGCGGCCGGAAGTGGTATGCATAAAGTCCTCAATCAAGCCCGTGGTGGGGGTGGTTCAATTCTACGGGGTTAGAGGATGGGGGCGGTGGAGAGTGCCGAGAAAAGAATTCATCAGGTCATTCTTTGGGGGCATGGCTTGGAAGGTGGGTTGTGTGTTCTGGCCCTATCGCCGGCAAGCCAGCTCCCACAAGTCACCCACAATATTCGGGTCTGTGGTAATCCTGTGGGAGCTGGCTTGCCGGCGATAGGGCCGCAACAGGTTGTTTACTTCTTGTCCTTGGCAAACGCCGCCTCAAGCGCCTGGTTGATGGTGCGCAGCACTTTCACCCTGGCCCAGCGCTTGTCGTTGGCCTCCACCAGCGTCCACGGCGCAATCTCGCTGCTGGTGCGGTCGACCATGTCGCCCACCGCCTGCACGTAGTCGTCCCACCTGTCGCGGTTGCGCCAGTCATCCTCGGTGATCTTGTAGCGCTTGAACGGGATCTGTTCGCGCTCCTCGAAGCGCTCCAGCTGGGTCTGCTGGTCGATCGCCAGCCAGAACTTGACCACGACCACGCCGGCATTCACCAGCTGTTCTTCAAAGTCGTTGATTTCGCTGTAGGCGCGCATCCAGTCGGCCGGGGTGCAGAAACCTTCCACCCGCTCCACCAGCACCCGGCCATACCAGGAGCGGTCGAAGATGGTGAATTTGCTGCGCGCCGGAATATGCCGCCAGAACCGCCACAGGTAAGGCTGCGCGCGCTCTTCTTCAGTGGGCGCGGCAATCGGCACGATGCGGTACTGGCGCGGGTCCAGCGCGGCTGCCACGCGGCGGATGGCGCCACCCTTGCCGGCGGCGTCGTTGCCTTCGAACACCGCCACCAGCGCGTGGCGGCGCATGTGCTTGTCGCGCAGCAGGCCGGCCAGGCGCGCCTGTTCGGTTACCAGTTGCTCCTGGTAGTCGGCCTTGTCCAGGCGCAGGGTCATGTCCAGCGCACCGAGCAGGCTGCGGTCGTCAATGCTGCGGCCCAGCGGGGCGACGTTGCCCTGGTGCTTGCCCTTGGGGTTATTGGCCAGCGCGGCCTGCAGGCTTTCCAGCAGGATGCGCCCCACTGCCAGGCTGCGGTAGTTCGGGTCGACCCCTTCGACGATATGCCACGGCGCATAGTCGCGGCTGGTGCGGCGCAGCACGCGTTCGCCAAAGCGCACGAAACGGTCGTAGGTTTCTGACTGCTGCCAGTCCAGCGGGCTGATCTTCCAGCTGTGCAGCGGGTCGTCCTTCAGCGATTTCAGGCGCGCCTTCATCTGCTTCTTGGACAGGTGGAACCAGAACTTGATGATCAGCGCGCCTTCGTCGCACAGCATCTGCTCCAGGCGTTCGGCGCCGGTGATGGCCTGGTCGAGCACGGCATCCTTGAACACCCCGTGCACCCGCCCCTGCAGCATCTGGCTGTACCAGTTACCGAAGAACACCCCCATGCGCCCCTTCGGTGGCAGGGCCCGCCAGTAGCGCCAGGCCGGCGGGCGGGCCAGCTCCTCGTCGGTCTGCTGGTCGAAGGTGAGCACATCGATCATGCGCGGGTCCATCCACTCGTTGAGCAGCTTTACCGTCTCACCCTTGCCGGCGCCTTCGATACCGTTGATCAGCACGATCACCGGGAAGCGCGCCTGTTGCTTGAGTTCGTACTGGGCTTCGAGCAGGGCCTCGCGTAAAGCGGGTACCTCGGCGTCGTAAGCCTCCTTGTCGATGCTGTGGCCGATTTCGGCGGATTCGAACATGCACTGGCTCCTTCAATGGATAAGCAAGACTAGCGGAATTCGAAGCTGCAAGCTGCAAGCTACAAGCTGCAAGAAAATGCAAGCCATGCCACCATCTGCTTTTTCTTGCAGCTTAAAGCTTGCAGCTTGCAGCTCATCTCCCAGTGAAACCAGCCATGCCTGAATCCACCCTCCTCCAGCACGCCCAGATCGACTGGGACGACCAGGGCCGCCCCCATTCGCGGCAGTACGACGACGTCTATTTCGCGGTCAACGAAGGCATCGAAGAAACCAAGCACGTGTTCCTCGGCCAGACCCGCCTGGCCGAGCGCTTTGCCGACCTGGCGCCGCACACCTGCCTGGTGATCGGCGAAACCGGCTTTGGCACCGGCATGAACTTCTTCTGCGCCTGGCAGCTGTTCGAACAGCATGCGCACGCTGAGGCGCGCCTGCATTTCGTCAGCGTCGAAAAGTACCCCCTCGGCCACGCCGACATGGCCCGCGCCGTGCGCCTGTGGCCTGAACTTGGCGCCTACACCGAGCCACTGCTGGCGCAGTACGTGGCCGTACACCCGGGCTTTCAGCAGTTCAGCTTCGCCGAGGGCCGGGTCACCCTCACCCTGCTGATCGGCGATGTGCTGGAACAGCTGCCGCAACTGGATGCGCAGATCGATGTGTGGTTCCTTGACGGCTTCGCCCCCGCCAAGAACCCCGACATGTGGACCCCGGCGCTGTTCGCCCAGTTGGCGCGCTTGTCTCACGCCGGCACGGTATTGGGTACGTTCACCACCACCGGCTGGGTACGCCGCAGCCTGGTCGACGCCGGCTTTGCCATGAAGAAGGTGCCAGGCATCGGCAAGAAGTGGGAAGTCATGAGTGGCGCCTACGTCGGCGCCCTGCCCGGCCCCGCCGCCCCTTGGTACGCCCGCCCGCCTGCCGCACCGGGGCCGCGCGAGGCATTGGTGATCGGTGCCGGGCTGGCGGGCTGTACCAGCGCCGCCAGCCTGGCCCGGCGTGGCTGGCAGGTGACCGTGCTGGAACGCCACCCGGCACCGGCGCAGGAAGCCTCGGGTAACCCGCAGGGGGTGCTGTACCTCAAGCTTTCGGCCCACGGCACGGCGCTGTCGCAGATGATCCTGTCCGGGTTCGGCTACACCCGGCGCCAACTGGAGCGCCTGCAGCGCGGCCGTGACTGGGATGCCTGCGGCGTGCTGCAGCTCGCTTTCGACAGCAAGGAAGCCGAGCGCCAGGGCAAGCTGGCTGCCGCCTTCAATTACGACCTGCTGCATACACTGGCGCGCAGCGAGGCCGAAGCCATCGCCGGGGTGGCTTTGCCGGCTGGCGGGCTGTTCTACCCCGAAGGTGGCTGGGTGCACCCGCCCGCGCTGTGCCAGCAGCAGTTGCAGCACCCGCGTATCCGGCGGGCGATGCATCAGGAAGTCATCGAGCTGCGCAAGGTCGATGAACAGTGGCAAGCCTGGGCGGGCGAGCGCCTGCTGGCCAGCGCGCCGGTGGTGGTGCTGGCCGGTGCTGCCGAGGTGCGCCGGTTTGAAGCCTGTGCGGGGCTGCCGCTCAAGCGCATTCGCGGGCAGATCACGCGCTTGCCGGCCACCGCCAGCAGCCGGGCGTTGCGCACCGTGGTGTGCGCAGAGGGCTATGTGGCACCGCCGCGTGGTGATGAACATACCCTGGGCGCGAGTTTTGATTTTCACCGTGAAGACCTGGCGCCGACGGTGGCGGAACACCAAGGCAACCTGGCGTTGCTGGAGGAGATTTCTACGGATCTGGCCCAGCGCCTGGGTGCGGCTGAGCTGGACCCTGAGCAGTTGCAAGGGCGTGCGGCGTTCCGCTGTACCAGCCCGGATTACTTGCCGATCGTCGGGCCGGTGGCGAATGGGCAGGCGTTTGCCGAGGCGTATGCGGTGCTGGCGCGCGATGCGCGGCAAGTGCCAGAGGTGGCCTGCCCTTGGCTGGACGGCTTGTATGTGAACAGCGGGCATGGCTCGCGCGGGTTGATCACGGCGCCGTTGAGTGGCGAGCTGGTGGCGGCCTGGGTGTGCGGGGAGCCGTTGCCGTTGCCGCGGGCGGTGGCGGAGGCTTGCCACCCTAACCGGTTTGGGTTGCGGCGGTTGATTCGGGGGAAGTGATTGCTTCGGGGGGCATGTCGTTGGATTTTTTGCGCCTGTGAGATCGAGCGCCGCCCGCGCGGCGCTTCGCGGGGCAAGCCCGCTCCCACATCTGTTTCGGGCCAGTTCATCCTGTGAGGACACCGCTGTCCGTTTTGTTTGTTCCCTTTAATATTGGCTGCGACGTTGCTCTTCATCAATCTTCAGCCATGCATCCAGGGTGCGAGTGCGGTGGTAGCAGGGAAAACTGGCCCGAAACAGATGTGGGAGCGGGCTTGCCCCGCGAAGCGCCGCGCGGGCGGCGCTCGATCTCACCGACAACAAAAAAACCAAGACAAGCACCTGGCAGCACTATCAGTTAATCCAAGACAAGCACCTGGCAGCACCATCATTCAATCCAAGACAAGCACCTGGCAGCACCATCATTCAATCCAAGACAATCACCTGCCACCCCCACCTCATATAACAGATTGTTCTAAAACTCTCACAAAGCACACAGGTCAGTTCCTTAAGGTGCCCTAATCCGGGGCATCACCTCCCCAACGGAAAAACCGGTAAGGACTTATGTGCGGATTAGCAGGAGAGTTGCGTTTCACCCCCATCAATCAAGCCCCTCGCCCAGCCGACCTGGCTGCGGTAGAGCGCATCACCCATCACCTGGCCCCGCGTGGCCCGGATGCCTGGGGCTTCCATAGCCAGGGGCCGATTGCCCTCGGTCATCGGCGCCTGAAAATCATGGACCTGTCCGACGGCTCGGCGCAGCCGATGGTCGACAATACCCTGGGCTTGTCACTGGCGTTCAACGGCGCCATCTACAACTTCCCCGAGCTGCGCCAGGAGCTGCAGGGCCTGGGCTACCAATTCTGGTCCGACGGCGACACCGAAGTGCTGCTCAAGGGCTACCATGCCTGGGGCGCGGCATTGCTGCCCAAGCTCAACGGCATGTTCGCCCTGGCCATCTGGGAGCGCGACAACCAGCGCCTGTTCCTGGCCCGCGACCGCCTTGGCGTCAAGCCGCTGTACCTGTCGCGTAACGGCGAGCGCCTGCGCTTTGCTTCGACCCTGCCAGCGCTGCTCAAGGGCGGCGACATCGACCCGATGCTCGACCCGGTAGCACTCAACCATTACCTGAACTTCCACGCCGTGGTGCCGGCCCCGCGCACCCTGCTGGCCAACGTGCAAAAGCTGGAGCCTGGCACCTGGATGCGCATCGACCGCCACGGCGAAGTGGAACGCCAGACCTGGTGGCAGCTGAAATACGGCGCCAACCCCGACGAGCGTGAACTGGACCTGGAAGGCTGGACCACCCGTGTGCTCGATGCCACCCGCGACGCCGTGGCCATCCGCCAACGCGCGGCCGTCGATGTTGGGGTGCTGTTGTCCGGCGGCGTCGACTCCAGCCTGCTGGTCGGCCTGCTGCGCGAAGTGGGCGTGGACGACCTGTCGACGTTCTCCATCGGTTTTGAAGATGCCGGTGGCGAGCGCGGCGATGAGTTCCAGTACTCTGACCTGATCGCCAAGCACTACGGCACCCGCCACCACCAGTTGCGCATTGCCGAACACGAAATCATCGACCAGCTGCCGGCGGCGTTCCGCGCCATGAGCGAGCCGATGGTCAGCCATGACTGCATCGCCTTCTACCTGCTGTCGCGGGAAGTGGCCAAGCACTGCAAGGGTGTGCAGAGCGGCCAGGGTGCCGACGAGCTGTTTGCCGGCTACCACTGGTACCCGCAGGTGGACGGCGCCGACGATGCCTTTGGCGCCTACCGCGATGCCTTCTTCGACCGCAGCCATGCCGAGTACCGCGACACCGTGCAGGCGCCATGGCTGCTGGAAACCGACGCCGCTGGCGACTTCGTCCGTGAGCACTTTGCCCGCCCCGGCGCACCGGACGCGGTAGACAAGGCCCTGCGCCTGGACAGCACGGTGATGCTGGTCGACGACCCGGTCAAGCGGGTGGACAACATGACCATGGCCTGGGGCCTGGAGGCGCGCACGCCGTTCCTCGATTACCGCCTGGTGGAACTGTCGGCGCGCATCCCGGCTCGTTTCAAGCTGCCCGATGGCGGCAAGCAGGTGCTCAAGCAGGCGGCGCGGCGGGTGATCCCGCATGAAGTGATCGACCGCAAGAAGGGCTACTTCCCGGTACCGGGCCTGAAACATCTGGAAGGGGCCACCCTGGGTTGGGTACGTGAACTGCTCACCGACCCTAGCCAGGACCGCGGGCTGTTCAACCCGGCCATGATCGACCGCTTGCTCAGCAACCCGCACGGCCAGCTGACGCCGCTGCGCGGCTCCAAGCTGTGGCAGCTGGCGGCACTTAACCTTTGGCTGAGCGAACAAGGACTCTGACCCCTGATGAAAGCCCACGAAACTGCTTACGGTCAGCGCCTGCTGCGCGGCCAGGCGCCGTCCTACGAGCGCCTGCAGGCACGCCTGGCGGGCGACGGCAGCCAGCCCCACGACCAGCCGCGTGCCGTGCACTGTGGCTGGGGCCGGCTGCTGATCGGCCATACCTATGCCGACCCGGCCACGCTGGCCGCCGACCTGCTGGATGAATGCCCGGGCGAGCGCGATATTGCCCTGTACGTGGCTGCACCGCAGCAGGTGCTGGCGCAGGCGCCGCAGCAACTGTTCCTCGACCCCTCCGATACGCTGCGCCTGTGGTTTACCGACTACCGCCCGGCGCAACGGGTATTTCGCGGCTTCCGTGTGCGCCGGGCGCAGAACCCGGCCGACTGGCAGGCCATCAACACGCTTTATCAGGTGCGTGGCATGCTGCCGGTCGATGCCGACCTGCTGACACCGCGCCATTTGGGTGGCCCGGTGTACTGGTTGGCAGAAGACGAGGATACCGGCGCCGTGATTGGCAGCGTGATGGGCTTGAACCATTGCAAGGCGTTCGATGACCCCGAGCACGGCAGCAGCCTGTGGTGCCTGGCAGTGGACCCGCACTGCACCCGCCCTGGCGTCGGTGAAGTGCTGGTGCGGCACCTGATCGAGCACTTCATGAGCCGTGGCCTGGCCTACCTCGACCTGTCGGTGCTGCACGACAACCGGCAGGCCAAGCGCCTGTACCAGAAGCTGGGCTTTCGCAACCTGCCCACCTTTGCAGTCAAGCGCAAGAATGTCATCAACGAGCAGCTGTTCCTCGGGCCCGGGCCACAGGCCGACCTCAACCCCTACGCCCGAATCATCGTCGACGAGGCCCTGCGCCGCGGCATTGAAGTGCATGTCGATGACGCCGTCGGCGGCCTGTTCACCCTGAGCCTGGGCGGGCGGCGCATTCGTTGCCGTGAATCGCTCAGCGACCTGACCAGCGCCGTCACCATGACCCTGTGCCAGGACAAGCGCCTGACCCAGCATGCCCTGCTCAACGCCGGGCTGCAGGTGCCGGCGCAGCAACTGGCCGGCAATGCCGACGACAACCTGGCGTTTCTCGACGAGCATGGCGCGGTGGTGGTCAAGCCGGTCGATGGCGAGCAAGGCCAAGGCGTGGCGGTGAACCTGACCTGCATTGACGAAATTACCCAGGCGGTTGCCCATGCACGCCAGTTCGACAGCCGCGTATTGCTGGAAAGCTTCCACGCCGGGCATGACCTGCGCATCGTGGTAATCGGCTATGAGGTGGTGGCTGCCGCCATTCGTCACCCGGCGCAGGTACTGGGCGACGGCAAGCACAGCGTGCGCCAGTTGATCGAAGCCCAGAGCCGGCGGCGCCAGGCGGCTACCGGTGGCGAAAGCCGCATTCCGTTGGATGACGAAACCGAGCGCACCTTGCGGGTGGCCGGCGTTGCCTATGACGACGTGTTGCCTGCCGGCCAGCGCCTGGCCGTGCGGCGTACCGCCAACCTGCACACCGGCGGCACCCTCGAAGACGTCACCGCACGCCTGCACCCGGTGCTGGCCGACGCGGCCGTGCGCGCTGCGCGGGCGCTGGAAATTCCGGTGGTGGGGCTGGACTTCATGGTGCGCGATGCCGAGCAACCGGAGTACGTGATCATCGAAGCCAACGAACGTGCCGGCCTGGCCAACCACGAACCGCAGCCCACGGCCGAGCGCTTTATCGACCTGCTGTTTCCGCATAGCCGGCCTTTGGCGTAAACCAGTGCCGGCCTCTTCGCGGGTAAACCCGCTCCCACAGGGTCGGTGATATCCCCTGTGGGAGCGGGTTCACCCGCGCAGAGGCCGGCACAGGAGTAAAGGAGCACCCAACATGTCCGAACGACACCCCGAACCCGATCTCGACTACCTCAAACGCGTACTGCTGGAAATGCTCGCCATCCCCAGCCCCACCGGCTTCACCGACACCATCGTGCGCTACGTGGCCGAACGCCTGGACGAGCTGGGCATCCCCTTCGAGCTGACCCGTCGCGGCACCATCCGCGCCACGCTCAAGGGCCGGCAAACCTCACCCGACCGTGCGGTGTCCGCCCACCTCGACACCATCGGCGCCAGCGTTCGCCAGTTGCAGGACAACGGCCGCCTGGCGCTGGCACCGGTCGGCTGCTGGTCCAGCCGCTTCGCCGAAGGCAGCCGGGTCAGCGTGTTCACCGACACCGGCGTGTTCCGCGGCAGCGTGCTGCCGCTGATGGCCAGCGGGCATGCCTTCAACACCGCCATCGACCAGATGCCGGTCAGCTGGGAACACGTGGAAGTGCGCCTGGACGCCTACTGCGCCACCCGCGCCGACTGCGAAGCACTGGGTGTGAGCATTGGTGACTTCGTCGCCTTCGACCCGCTGCCCGAGTTCACCGAAAGCGGCCATATCAGTGCCCGCCATCTGGACGACAAGGCCGGCGTAGCGGCGCTGCTGGCCGCCCTGAAAGCCGTGGTGGAGAGTGGCCGCCAACCGCTGATCGACTGCCACCCGCTGTTCACCATTACCGAGGAGACCGGCTCCGGCGCAGCGGGTGCCCTGCCCTGGGATGTCAGCGAGTTCGTCGGCATCGACATTGCCCCGGTAGCACCCGGGCAGGCCTCCAGCGAGCACGCGGTGAGCGTGGCCATGCAGGACTCGTCAGGGCCGTACGACTACCACCTGTCCCGGCATTTGCTGAAACTGGCCGGCGAGCACGACCTGCCGGTGCGCCGCGACCTGTTCCGCTATTACTTCAGCGATGCCCATTCGGCAGTGACCGCGGGGCATGATATTCGCACGGCGCTGGTGGCGTTTGGCTGCGATGCCACCCATGGCTACGAGCGCACCCATATCGACAGCCTGGCGGCGTTGAGCCGGTTGCTGTCGGCCTACCTGCTGAGCCCACCGGTGTTTGCCAGTGATTCGCAGCCGGCCAATGCGTCGTTAGAGCGGTTCAGCCATCAGCTGGAGCATGATGCGCAGATGGAGAGCGATACCCGGGTGCCCGCGGTGGATAGCCTGGTGGGTAACAAGGCTTGAGGGCCTCGGGGCTGCTCTGCAGCCCATCGCGACACAAGGCCGCTCCTACAAGGGTTCGGGTATCGTCTGTAGGAGCGGCCTTGCGTCGCGATGGGCCGCAAAGCGGCCCCAAAATACCGAATGTTTCGCGTAGCATGCCCACACCTACTACCCAGACACCGCCACCATGCTGATCCCCTACGACCAACTGCAAGCCGAAACCCTGACCCGCCTGATCGAAGACTTCGTCACCCGCGACGGCACCGACAACGGCGACGACACCCCACTGGAAACCCGTGTGCTGCGGGTGCGCCAGGCATTGGCCAAGGGCCAGGCGTTCATCCTGTTCGACCCGGAGAGCCAGCAGTGCCAGTTGTTGGCCAAGCATGATGTGCCGCGCGAGTTGCTCGACTAGCAGGCCCGGCCCTATCGCCGGCAAGCCAGCTCCCACAGGACCGCACAAGGTTCAGGCCTGCGAGGTCCCTGTGGGAGCGGGCTTGCCCGCGAAGAGGCCAGCACAGGCAACATCAGCCTTTGCCTTGCTTGGCCTCCTTGATGCGCTTGTACACCTCGGCCCGGTGCACCGGTACCTTGCGCGGGGCGTCCACACCAAAGCGCACCACCCCGTCCCGGGTCTCCACCACCATGATCCGGATGTCATCGCCAATGACAATGACCTCGCCCACTTCACGCCCTATCACCAGCATGCTCCGTTCCTCCTGTACAAGGTAAAACCGGAGCCTGCCTCGTGGGCATTCGGCTACTCAATAGCTCCCCAACGATTCAGAAGAGCCCTACATTCTTGGGTAATTTCTCCTACAGACCATTTATCGCGATTGAGCTTTGGTGCGCATTTTCGCCGCCATTTCGGCCATTTCGTCATACAGCCGCTCCGGTGCCTGACGCTTCAGCTCCCAGGCTTGGCGCCCGGCCTCATGGGGCAGGATCAGGAACTCGCCGGCAGCGACCTGGCGGTGGATGTAGTCGGCGATGTCGGCAGCGCTGATCGGCGAGCCTTCCAGCAACTTGCCCACCTGCGCCTTCATCGCCGGGTTCGGCCCGCGGAACGAGTCCAGCAGGTTGGTCTGGAAGAATGACGGGCACACCACATGCACCGCCACCTCCTGCTGGCGCAGCTCGACCAGTAGGCTCTCCGACAGGGCCAGCACGCCGGCCTTGGCCACGTTGTAGTTGCTCATGCCCGGCCCCTGCATCAGTGCGGCCATCGAGGCGACATTGATGATGCACCCCTTGCTGCGCTCCAGCAGCGGCAAGAAGGCCTTGCAGCCCTTGACCACGCCCATCAGGTTGACTGCGATCTGCCAGTCCCAGTCTTCAAGCGACAGCTCGGCAAAGAAGCCGCCCGAGGCGACGCCGGCGTTGTTGACGACCACGTCGATGCCACCGAACTGCTCGGTGCAGGCCTGCGCAAGGGCGGTAAGCTGGCTGTAGTCGCGCACGTCGCAGCGCTGAATGAAGCCCTCGCCGCCTGCGCCGCGGGCCAGCTCCAGGGTTTCGCGCAGGCCGTTTTCGCTGACGTCGGCCAGCGCCAGGCGCCAGCCCTCACGCGCCCAGCGCAGGGCGATCTCGCGACCGAGGCCGGACCCGGCGCCGGTGATCATGATGCGGTTTTGCATGGTGGCTGGCCTTGTTTTGATGGTTGTTGCGAGGAGTCTAAACAAGGGGCCGGGGGGTGGCAGGGTTCATCAGGGTAGTGAATGGGGGGGCATGAATATGTGTTGCCTGTACCGGCCCTATCGCCGGCAAGCCAGCTCCCACAGGTACACCACAGGTGCCAATGGTTGTGGGGTACCTGTGGGAGCTGGCTTGCCGGCGATAGGGCCAGTGCAAGCGACACACAAATGGAATCTTTCACAAACCGCAATGGTCCGATTTTACAAGAGGCCAGCAGTCCGAGGCCCTTGACCCTCAACCACGCAAGGATTCCGTCATGACCACGATTCTGATCATCATCCTGATCCTCCTGCTGATTGGTGGCTTACCGGTCTTCCCGCACTCGCGCAGCTGGGGCTATGGCCCGTCCGGCATCATCGGCGTGGTGCTGGTAGTACTGCTGGTGTTGTTACTGTTAGGCATGATCTAGCCCCGCAAACATAAAAAAACCGCGCCAAGGCGCGGTTTTTTTATTCCCTGATGGATCAGTGCGAAACAGCGCCCGATGCCCCCAGGCCGGTCTGCGAACGCACGAATTGCGGGAAGAACAACGCGCGCTCGTCTTCAGCCGCCTTGGACTTGTCGGTCACCGAGAAGAACCAGATGCTGACGAAGGCAATCGCCATCGAGAACAGCGCCGGGTACTCGTACGGGTAGATCGGTTTTTCGTGGCCCAGGATCTGTACCCAGATGGTCGGGCCGAGAATCATCAGCGTCACCGCACTCACCAGGCCCAGCCAGCCGCCGATCATGGCGCCGCGGGTGGTCAGTTTCTTCCAGTACATGGAAAGCAGCAGTACCGGGAAGTTGCAGCTGGCAGCGATGGAGAATGCCAGGCCGACCATGAAGGCGATGTTCTGCTTCTCGAACAGGATACCCAGGCCGATCGCCAGCACACCCAACGCGACGGTGGTGATCTTCGATACGCGGATCTCGTCCTTGTCGTTGGCCTTGCCTTTGCGCCAGACGCTGGCGTACAGGTCGTGGGACACCGCCGAGGCACCGGCCAGGGTCAGGCCGGCAACCACCGCCAGGATGGTGGCGAAGGCCACTGCCGAGATGAAGCCGAGGAACACACTGCCACCCACGGCATTGGCCAGGTGCACCGCTGCCATGTTGTTGCCGCCCAGCAGGGCGCCGGCGGCGTCCTTGAAGTCCGGATTGGTGCTGACCAGCAGGATGGCGCCAAAGCCGATGATGAAGGTGAGGATGTAGAAGTAGCCGATGAAGCCGGTGGCGTACAGCACGCTCTTGCGGGCTTCCTTGGCGTCACTGACGGTGAAGAAGCGCATGAGGATGTGTGGCAGGCCAGCGGTACCGAACATCAGCGCCAGGCCCAGCGAGAATGCCGAGATCGGGTCCTTGACCAGGCCGCCCGGGCTCATGATCGCTTCGCCCTTGGCATGCACCTTGATCGCTTCGGAGAACAGCGTGTTGAAGTCGAAGCCCACGTGTTTCATGACCATCAGGGCCATGAAGCTGGCACCGGACAGCAACAGCACGGCCTTGATGATTTGTACCCAGGTAGTGGCCAGCATGCCGCCGAACAGCACGTACAGGCACATCAGGATACCCACCAGAATCACCGCCACGTGGTAGTCCAGGCCGAACAGCAGCTCGATCAGCTTGCCGGCACCGACCATCTGCGCGATCAGGTAAAACGCCACCACCACCAGCGAACCGGAGGCCGACAGGGTACGGATTTCCTTTTGCCCGAGGCGGTACGAGGCCACGTCGGCGAAGGTGTACTTGCCCAGGTTGCGCAGGCGTTCGGCAATCAGGAAGAGGATGATCGGCCAGCCGACCAGGAAGCCGATCGAGTAGATCAGGCCGTCATAGCCAGAGGTGAACACCAGCGCGGAAATACCCAGGAACGAGGCGGCCGACATGTAGTCGCCGGCAATCGCCAAGCCGTTCTGGAAACCGGTGATCTTGCCGCCGGCGGCGTAGTAGTCCGCCGCCGACTTGTTGCGTTTGGAGGCCCAGTAGGTAATGCCCAGGGTGAAGGCGACGAAGGCCACGAACATGGCGATCGCAGCAACGTTCAGCGGTTGTTTCTGCACCTCGCCGGTCAGGGCATCGGCGGCCCACACGGCGGGTGCAAAGGCTCCGCAGGCCAGAACGGCCAGGGTTTTGGCGTGGCGAATCATTGTTGCGCCTCCTTCAGGATGGCCTTGTTCAGCTCATCGAATTCACCGTTGGCGCGGCGTACGTAGATGGCGGTCAGGACGAATGCCGAGATGATCAGGCCGACGCCCAGGGGAATGCCCCAGGTGATCGACGACTCAGGGCTGAGCTTGGCGCCCAGTATCTGAGGACCGTAGGCAATAAGGAGGATGAAGGCGCAGTAAAGGCCGAGCATGATCGCCGAGAGAATCCAGGCGAACCGTTCGCGTTTGGTAACCAGCTCCTTGAAGCGGGGGCTGTTTTGTATCGAGAGGTAAATGCTGTCGTTCATTGTTTTTGTCCTAGCAGCACAGGTAGGGGATGGTACCCACACCCTTACTTTATGCTGCCGATGGACGCCAACCAGACGACCTTAGTCTTAGATGCAACGGTGTTTTACCGAATCGGTAAAAAAGCGGGGGCCGCTGCGCGGCCCATCGCGACACAAGGCCGCTCCTACAGGGGACCGCATACACCTGTAGGAGCGGCCTTGTGTCGCGATGGGCTGCAAAGCAGCCCCAGGGATTCCAGCGCTTACTTGCCAGTCCACTCCTTCACGCGGTCAGGGTGCTTGGCCACCCAATCCTTGGCCGCCGCTTCAGGCTTGGCCCCTTCCTGAATCGCCAGCATCACCTCACCAATCTCGTCTTTGGACTGCCAGTTGAACTTCTTCAGGAACTCCGCCACTTCCGGTGCCTTGGTTGCCAGTTCCTTGCTGCCGATACTGTTCACGGTTTCCGCCGCGCCATACACGCCTTTCGGGTCTTCGAGGAACTTCAGTTTCCACTTGGCGAACATCCAGTGCGGCACCCAGCCGGTCACTGCAATCGACTGCTGCTTGGCATAGGCACGGCCCAGCTCTGCGGTCATCGCCGCGCCAGAACTGGCCTGCAGCTTGTAACCGCTCAAGTCGTAGTCCTTGATTGCCTGATCGGTCTTGATCATCACGCCGGAACCGGCGTCGATGCCGACAATCTTCTGCTTGAAGCTGCTGTCGGTCTTGAGGTCGGCGATGCTCACCGCCTTGACGTACTCAGGCACAATCAGGCCGATCTTGGCGTCCTTGAAGTTCGGGCCGTAGTCGACCACGTTGTCCTTGTTCTTGGCCCAGTACTCGCCATGGGTTACCGGCAACCAGGCCGACAACATGGCATCGAGCTTGCCGGTCGCCACACCCTGCCACATGATCCCGGTGGCCACGGCCTGCAACTTCACGTCGTAGCCGAGTTTCTGCTTGATCACTTCGGCAGCCACGTTGGTGGTCGCCACACTGTCGGCCCAACCATCCACGTAGCCAATACTGACTTCTTTGGCCATTGCCTGTGCTGCGCTCATTCCCAGTACCAGGGCGGTGCCTACACCCAGGAAACGTCGCATTTTTTTCAAAGTTGCCATCAAAGCATCCCCTCGTCAGGTCTTGGAGATTGCATCATCTTCCTGCCACACCGGGCGACCTGATCCAACTGCGACCTGTACCCGCCCCATATGCGACAGCACTGTGCCATTAGCGCCATCGGCCTGCAGTGGCCTGCGCGATCCTTGCATGCCAAAGGTTTGGCGCCGGGCTACTATCTAACCTTTTGCGCCTGACGATGGACCGCCCGATGCCCAGTTCTGCCCGCCTGCTGCTGCCGTTGTACCTGCTTGCCTGCCTGTTGGCCCTGCTGGGGCTGGGAGCGCTCTGGTACGGGCTGGGCAAGCCAGTGCAACTGCCCGACGCTGCCAGCCCGACGCACAAGCTGCAATGCGCCTCATACACCCCGTTCGACAAGGACCAGTCGCCCTACGACCAGCCGTTTCGCCTGCGCCCGCAGCGCATGGACGCCGACCTGGCCTTGCTGGCTGAGCGATTTCAGTGCATCCGTACTTATTCCCAGACCGGCCTTGAGGCAATTCCGGCACTGGCGCGCAAGCATGGCCTGAAGGTGATGCTCGGCGCCTGGGTGAACAGCCACCCGGCCGATACCGACCGGGAAATTAACCTGCTGATCGCCGCTGCCAACGCCAACCCTGATGTGGTCAGCGCGGTGATCGTGGGCAACGAGACGCTGCTGCGCAAGGAGGTGACCGGTGCACACCTGGCCAAGCTGATTGCCTGGGTGAAAAGCCAGGTGAAGGTGCCGGTGACCTACGCCGATGTCTGGGAGTTCTGGTTGCAGCACCCACAGATTGCCCCGGCGGTGGACTTTCTGACCATCCACCTGCTGCCCTACTGGGAAGACGAACCGCGCGGCATCGACGAAGCCCTGGCCCATGTGGCCGATGTGCGCCGGGTGTTCGGCACACGCTTTGCGCCCAAGGACATCCTGATTGGCGAAACCGGCTGGCCCAGCGAAGGCCGCCAGCGCGAGACCGCGGTCCCCAGCCGGGTCAACGAGGCGCGCTTCATTCGAAATTTTGTGGCCATGGCCGAGCGTAACGGCTGGCACTACAACCTGATCGAAGCGTTCGACCAGCCGTGGAAGCGCGCCAACGAAGGCGCGGTGGGCGGTTACTGGGGGCTGTACGACGCCGACCGGCAGGACAAAGGGGTGCTCGAAGGGCCGGTGAGCAACCTGCAGTACTGGCCGCAGTGGTTGCTGGCCAGTGCCGTGCTGATGGGGGTCATGCTGATACTGGCCGGGCGCCCTGCTACGCCGCTGGCGGCGGTGCTGTTGCCATTGCTGGCAGCGTTTGGCGCCGGTTGCCTGGGTTTGTGGGGCGAACTGATGCGCACCCACGCGCGCTTTGCCGGGGAATGGTTGTGGGCAGTATTGCTGGCAGGGCTGAACCTGCTGGTGCTGGCCCATGCGCTGTTGGCGCTGGCGCAGCGGGCGGGTTGGCGCGAGCAGGTGTTCGCCTGGTTGCAAGCGCGGGCCGGCTGGTTGCTGCTGGCGGCGGGCTTTGCTGCGGCGGTGAGCATGCTGGCGATGGTGTTCGACCCGCGCTACCGCAGCTTCCCCAGCGCGGCGCTGGCATTGCCGGCGCTGGTGTACGTGCTGTGGCCGGTGCGCGCGCGGCGCGCGGAGGTGGCGTTGCTGGCCTTTATCGTCGGTGCCGGGGTGGCGCCGCAGCTGTTTGTCGAAGGGTTGCAGAGCCAGCAGGCCTGGGCTTGGGCAGTGGTGAGCGTGTTGATGACGGCGGCGTTGTGGCGCAGCTTACGGCTGCGCCCGCTCCTACAGCCGGCGCGGTCCGTGTAGGAGCGGCCTTGTGTCGCGATGGGCCGCAAGGCGGCCCCGGCAATCTGTGCTGCTCCATGCATCCTGGGGCCGCTGCGCGGCCCATCGCGACACAAGGCCGCTCCTACAGGGACCGCGTCGCCTTGGCTTCTCTTACAAGGCGCAACCCCGCCAGCACCAGCGCAAACACGGCAATGCTGGCGGTATACAGCACCAGCGCCGGTACCGCGAACACCAGGGCCAGCACCGCCAGCCACCATCCCGCGCGGCCGGCAACGACCTGCGCCAGCAGCGCCAGGCCCAGCCCACCCCAGGCCAGTACCTGGTGGTGAATGCCAAGCCCCAGCAAGGCGCGTACTTCGCACTGCCAGTACGCCGTGGGCACCGTACACAGCCCCACCCACTGGCCATCCTCCATCAGCCCATAGCGCACGCCATAGCTGGCTGCGAGCCACAGCCCGATAAACAGCACCAGCAGCGCAGCCGGCAGCGAACGAGACATCCTGTTCTCCAATAGCGGTCATCGAAAGCATCCATGATCGCTTATGGCCCGTTGTAAGGCAAAATCACAACCCTGCAGCTATGTTGCAGATAACAAGTACACCAAAGGCCACCGCAACGGGCAACTTGCCCGGTTGGCTGTGGTCCTAGCCTGCACACTGCTCGACCTTGCGTTCTTTTGGGGGATTACATGCTTCGATCTTTGCGCCTCGCTGCCCTGCTCGGCAGCCTGCTCATGGCTGTGGCCGCTTCTGCGCGGGATATCGACGCGGCAAGCTATGGCTACCCCTTGACCAACCCGTTCGAGGCAACCATTGCCACCACGCCGCCGGACCAGCGCCCGACCCTGCCCGGCGACGATGAAATCGACCAGTCCGACTACAGCCTGAACCTGCGCCCGGAGCGCGAGTTCACCCTGCCCGACAACTTCTGGGCAGTGAAAAAGCTCAAGTACCGCCTGGCGCGCCAGGACCACGAAGCGCCGCTGATCTTCATCATCGCCGGCACGGGTGCCCCCTACAGCAGCACCATCAATGAATACCTGAAGAAGTTGTTCTATCAGGGCGGCTTCCACGTGGTGCAGCTGTCGTCACCGACCAGCTACGACTTCATGAGCGCTGCTTCGCGCTTCGCCACCCCCGGCATCAGCCAGGAAGACGCCGAAGACATGTACCGGGTGATGCAGGCCGTGCGTGCCCAGCACCCGCGCCTGCCGATCAGCGAGTTCTACCTGACCGGCTACAGCCTGGGTGCGCTCGATGCCGCCTTCGTCAGCCACCTGGACGAAACCCGCCGCAGCTTCAACTTCAAGCGCGTGCTGCTGCTGAACCCGCCGGTCAACCTGTACACCTCGATCAACAACCTCGACAAGCTGGTGCAAACCCAGGTCAAGGGCATCGACCGTAGCACCACCTTCTACGAGCTGATGCTGGAAAAACTCACCCGCTACTTCCAGGACAAGGGCTACATCGACCTCAACGACGCCCTGCTGTACGACTTCCAGCAGTCCAAACAGCACCTGTCCAACGAACAGATGGCCATGCTCATCGGCACCTCGTTCCGCTTCTCGGCGGCAGACATTGCCTTTACTTCCGACCTGATCAACCGCCGCGGCCTGATCATTCCGCCGAAGTTCCCGATCACCGAGGGCAGCAGCCTTACGCCGTTCTTCAAGCGTGCGCTGCAGTGCGACTTCGACTGCTACATGACCGAGCAGGTGATCCCGATGTGGCGTGCCCGCACCGACGGCAACAGCATCCTGCAGCTGGTCAACCAGGTCAGCCTGTATGCGCTGGAAGACTACCTGCGCAGCAGCGACAAGATTGCCGTGATGCACAACGCCGACGACGTCATCCTCGGCCCGGGCGACATCGGTTTCCTGCGCAAGGTGTTCGGTGACCGCCTGACCCTTTACCCCCATGGCGGCCATTGCGGCAACCTCAACTACCGCGTCAACAGTGACGCCATGCTGGAGTTCTTCCGTGGTTAACAAACTCCTCTTCGCCACTGCCCTGCTTGCCGCTGGCCACACCCTGGCCGCCGAAACCGCGCCGCGGGCCAGCGTGGTCGAGGCCGACCCGCAGGTAGTCGGCAGCGCCCCGCTGGTGCCTGAGGCCGACGGCTTCATCGACCCGCTGCGCGAGCTGAAATTCAACCCCGGGCTGGACCAGCGCGAGTTCGAGCGGTCCACCCTCGAGGCGCTGAACGTGTATGACCCGCTGGAGTCGCTGAACCGGCGCATTTACCACTTCAACTACCGGCTGGACCAGTGGGTGCTGCTGCCACTGGTGAACGGCTACCAGTATGTAACGCCAAGCTTCGTGCGTACCGGGGTGAGCAACTTCTTCAACAACCTGGGCGATGTGCCGAACCTGTTCAACAGCGTGTTGCAGCTCAAGGCCAAGCGCTCGGCCGAGATTACCGCACGGCTGATGTTCAACACCCTCATTGGAGTGGGTGGGCTGTGGGACCCGGCAACCAGCATGGGCCTGCCACGCCAGAGCGAGGACTTTGGCCAGACCCTGGGCTTCTACGGCGTACCTGAAGGGCCGTACCTGATGCTGCCGGTGCTGGGCCCGTCGAACCTGCGCGATACCACCGGGCTGGTGGTGGACTATGCCGGCGAGCAGGCGATCAACTACCTGAACGTGGCCGAAGCCAGCACCGACCACCCGGAAATCTTTGCCCTGCGCGTGGTCGACAAGCGCTATACCACCAATTTCCGCTATGGCCAGCTGAATTCGCCGTTCGAGTACGAGAAGGTGCGGTATGTGTATACGCAGGCGCGCAAGTTGCAGATAGCCGAGTAAGTCTGCTCGGGCCCTATCGCCGGCAAGCCAGCTCCCACAGGATCAGCACAGGCCCAGGCATTGTGCGGACCTGTGGGAGCTGGCTTGCCGGCGATAGGGCCAGCACAGGCAACACAAAAATCAGCGCTTTTTCTTGTCATACAGCCGCGGCGCCCCTTCGGGCCGCGACTTGAACCGGCGGTGCGCCCACAGGTACTGCTCGGGGCATTCGCGCAACACACTTTCAACCCACTGGTTGATGCGCAGGCAGTCGGCCTCTTCGCTTTCCCCGGGGAAGTCCGCCAACGGCGGGTGAATGACCAGACGATAGCCGCTGCCATCCTCCAGGCGCTTCTGGGTGAATGGAATCACCTGCGCTTTGCCCAGCCGGGCAAATTTGGTGGTAGCCGTCACGGTCGCCGCCGGTATACCGAACAGCGGCACGAAGATGCTCTGCTTGGCGCCATAGTCCTGGTCCGGCGCGTACCAGATCGCCCGGCCCGAGCGCAGCAGCTTGAGCATGCCGCGCACGTCCTCGCGCTCCACCGCCAGCGAATCGAGGTTATGGCGTTCACGGCCACTGCGCTGGATGAAGTCGAACAACGCGTTGCCATGCTCGCGGTACATGCCGTCGATGGTGTGCTGCTGGCCCAGCAGCGCGGCGCCGATTTCCAGGGTGGTGAAGTGCACCGCCATCAGGATCGCGCCCTGCCCCGCCTGCTGGGCGGCCTGCAGGTGCTCCAGGCCTTCGATGTGGGCCAGGCGTGCCAGCCGGGCCTTGGGCCACCACCAGCTCATGGCCATTTCGAAGAAGGCAATACCGGTGGACGCAAAATTGGCCTTGAGCAAACGCTGCCGTTCGTCGACTGACAGCTCCGGGAAACACAGCTCCAGGTTGCGCGCAGCAATACGCCGCCGCTCACCGGCAAAGCGATACATCACCGCGCCCAGCGCGGCACCGATCTTCAACAGCACCCGATACGGCAACTGGACCACCAGCCACAGCAGGCCCAGGCCCAGCCACAGGCCCCAGAACTTGGGATGAAGGTAATAGCGGCGAAAACGCGGGCGTTCCATTGAAGCATCCGGAAAGACAAAGGCCGCGCATTCTACAACGGATCAGTGCATGTTGCGGGCAACCGGTGTTCTCGTTATAAGTCAGGGCACTTTTTTCGCAACAAGCCGTCTATGCAGACCATGAGCCCAAACCACACACCCGACACCGCCTCCGTGTTCCAGCTCAAGGGCAGCATGCTTGCCATTACTGTTCTGGAACTGGCGCGCAATGACCTTGAAGCCCTCGACCGCCAGCTGGCGGCAAAAGTCGCCCAGGCACCGAACTTCTTCAGCAACACGCCGCTGGTGCTGGCGCTGGACAAGCTGCCAGCCGACGAAGGGGCAATCGACCTGCCCGGCTTGATGCGGATCTGCCGCCACCACGGCCTGCGTACGCTGGCCATCCGTGCCAACCGCATCGAGGACATTGCGGCCGCCATTGCCATCGACCTGCCGGTGCTGCCACCGTCCGGCGCCCGCGAGCGGCCGCTGGACCCCGAGCCCGAAGTGGTGAAAAAGCCCGAACCGGCCCCGGCGCCAGCACCTGCTCCGGAACCCGAAGTGCGCCCGACCCGCATCATTACTTCGCCAGTACGCGGCGGCCAGCAGATATATGCGCAAGGTGGCGATTTGATAGTTACCGCTTCGGTCAGCCCGGGTGCGGAACTTCTGGCCGATGGCAACATCCATGTGTACGGCGCCATGCGCGGGCGCGCCCTGGCCGGCATCAAAGGCAATACCAAAGCGCGTATCTTCTGCCAGCAGATGACCGCCGAAATGGTCTCCATCGCCGGCCAGTACAGGGTCTGCGAAGACCTGCGCCGCGACCCGCTGTGGGGTAGTGGCGTGCAAGTCAGCCTGTCTGGTGACGTGTTGAACATCACCCGTCTTTAACGGATACTTGCCCACATTTTTAGCGCAACTTTTTATTGTTGCCTTTATTTGAGCTATCAAGTTTCAAGCTATTTCAGTTTTTTGCAGGGACCCGTGTCCCGACTATTTTAGGGGTGAAACACCTTGGCCAAGATTCTCGTGGTTACTTCCGGCAAGGGGGGTGTGGGCAAGACCACCACCAGCGCCGCCATTGGTACCGGCCTCGCACTGCGCGGCCACAAGACCGTTATCGTCGACTTCGACGTGGGCCTGCGTAACCTCGACCTGATCATGGGCTGTGAACGCCGCGTGGTTTACGACTTCGTCAACGTGGTCAACGGCGAAGCCAACCTGCAACAGGCCCTGATCAAGGACAAGCGCCTCGAGAACCTGTACGTGCTGGCCGCAAGCCAGACCCGTGACAAGGACGCGCTGACCCAGGAAGGCGTGGAAAAGGTACTGATGGAGCTGAAAGAGCAGTTCGACTACGTCATCTGCGATTCGCCAGCCGGTATCGAGAAAGGCGCACACCTGGCCATGTACTTCGCCGACGAAGCGATCGTGGTGACCAACCCTGAAGTATCTTCGGTACGTGACTCCGACCGCATGCTGGGCATTCTGTCGAGCAAGTCGCGCCGCTCCGAAAACGGCGAAGAGCCGATCAAGGAACACCTGCTGATCACCCGCTACCACCCGGAGCGCGTGGAAAAGGGCGAAATGCTGAGCATCGCCGACGTCGAAGAAATCCTCGCAATCAAGCTCAAGGGCGTGATTCCCGAGTCCCAGGCAGTACTCAAGGCTTCCAACCAGGGTATCCCGGTCATCCTCGACGACCAGAGCGATGCTGGCCAGGCCTACAGCGATACCGTCGACCGTCTGCTGGGCAAAGAAAAGCCCCTGCGGTTCATCGAAGTGCCGAAGCAAGGATTCTTCGCGCGACTGTTTGGAGGCAAGTAAACCATGAACCTTTTTGACTTCTTTCGTGGCAGACAGAAACAGACCAGCGCGTCGGTAGCGAAAGAGCGTCTACAGATCATCGTGGCGCACGAGCGCGGCCAACGCAGCGAACCGGACTACCTGCCGGCGCTGCAGAAAGAACTGCTGGAAGTGATCCGCAAGTATGTGAACATCGGCAACGACGACGTGCATATCGAGCTGGAAAACCAGGGCAGCTGCTCGATTCTGGAGCTGAACATTACCTTGCCGGATCGCTGATCCGCGCATTTGGCCATTGGGGCTGCTTTGCAGCCCATCGCCGGCAAGCCAGCTCCCACAGGGTCCGCGCGTTACCTGTGGGAGCTGGCTTGCCGGCGATGGGCCGCAAAGCGGCCCCATTGGTTTTTCCCGATATAACCGAGACCAAGCAATGCCGCTGTCCAACATCCAGATCCTGCACGAAGACGCCGCCATCCTGGTGATCAACAAACCGACCCTGCTGCTGTCGGTACCCGGCCGTGCCGAGGACAACAAGGACTGCCTGATCACCCGCCTGCAGGAAAACGGCTACCCCGACGCGCTGATCGTGCACCGCCTGGACTGGGAAACCTCGGGCATCATCCTGCTGGCCCGCGATGCCGACAGCCACCGCGAGCTGTCGCGCCAGTTCCACGACCGTGAAACCGAAAAGGCCTACACCGCCCTGTGCTGGGGCCAGCCGGCGCTGGACAGCGGCAGCATCGACCTGCCGCTGCGCTACGACCCGCCAACCAAGCCACGCCATGTGGTCGACCACGAGCAAGGCAAGCATGCGCTGACGTTCTGGCGCATCGTCGAGCGCTGCGGTGATCACTGCCGGGTGGAACTAACCCCGATTACCGGGCGTTCGCACCAGTTGCGCGTGCACATGCTGTCGATCGGGCACCCGCTGCTGGGTGACCGGCTGTATGCCAACCCTGAAGCGCTGGCGGCCCATGAGCGGCTGTGCCTGCATGCTTCGATGCTGAGCTTTACCCACCCTGTGTCCGGGGAGCGGGTGAAATTCGAGTGCCCGGCGCCTTTTTAAGCTGCAAGTTTCAAGCTACAAGCTACAAGAAAAAGCCAAGGCAGATCGCGTGGGAGCTTGCTCCGCGGGCTGGCTTTGCTTGAAGCTTGTAGCTTATGGCTTGAAGCTCGAATTGGAGTGAGTTATGCGCGATGTACTGAATTCTGGCCTTATCGACTTCCTCAAGGCCTCCCCCACGCCCTTCCACGCCACCGCCAGCCTGGCCCAGCGCCTTGAGGCTGCCGGCTACCAGCGCCTGGACGAGCGCGACAGCTGGGCCACGGTGCCTGGCGGCCGCTACTACGTTACCCGTAACGACTCTTCGATCATCGCCATCAAGCTGGGCAAGCAGGCCCCGCTGCTGAACGGCATCCGCATGGTCGGCGCGCACACCGACAGCCCGTGCCTGCGGGTCAAGCCGCAGCCTGAGCTGCAGCGCCAGGGCTTTTTGCAACTGGGCGTGGAAGTGTATGGCGGCGCCCTGCTGGCGCCGTGGTTCGACCGCGACCTGTCGCTGGCCGGGCGTGTCACCTACCGCCGTGATGGCAAGGTGGAAAGCCAGCTGATCGACTTCACATTGCCGATCGCGATCATCCCCAACCTGGCGATCCACCTGAACCGTACCGCCAACGAAGGCTGGGCGATCAACCCGCAGAACGAACTGCCGCCGATCCTAGCCCAGGTGGCCGGTGACGAGCGCATCGACTTCCGCGCCCTGCTCACCGAGCAACTGGCCCGCGAACACGAGCTGATTGCCGATGTGGTGCTGGATTACGAGCTGAGTTTCTACGACACCCAGGACGCTGCCCTGATCGGCCTGAACGGCGACTTCATTGCCGGCGCCCGCCTGGACAACCTGCTGTCGTGCTACGCCGGCCTGCAGGCCTTGCTGGCCGCCGACAGCGATGAAACCTGCGTGCTGGTGTGCACCGACCACGAAGAAGTCGGCAGTTGCTCAGCCTGTGGTGCCGACGGCCCGATGCTGGAGCAGACCCTGCAGCGCCTGCTGCCCGAGGGTGACGCCTACGTGCGCACCATCCAGCGCTCGCTGATGGTGTCGGCCGACAACGCCCACGGCGTGCACCCCAACTACGCCGACAAGCACGACGGCAACCACGGGCCCAAGCTCAACGCCGGGCCGGTGATCAAGGTGAACAACAACCAGCGCTACGCCACCAACAGCGAAACCGCCGGGTTCTTCCGCCACCTATGCATGGCCGAAGAAGTGCCTGTGCAGAGCTTTGTGGTACGCAGCGACATGGGCTGCGGCTCGACCATCGGGCCGATCGCGGCCAGCCACCTGGGTGTGCGCACGGTGGATATCGGCTTGCCGACCTTTGCCATGCACTCGATTCGCGAGCTGTGTGGCAGCCATGACCTGGCGCACCTGGTGAAGGTGCTGACGGCGTTCTACCGTTGCCGCGAGTTGCCTTGATGTAGGCAGGTCTGGCCCTATCGCCGGCAAGCCAGCTCCCACAGGATCTCCACAGGTGCCCAAAACACATGGGCCTGTGGAGACTCTGTGGGAGCTGGCTTGCCGGCGATAGGGCCGGACCTGCCCAAGGTCAATCCCGCTTCGCCTGCTACCCGCTATGCTTGTTACATGGCCCACTGCAAAAGGATTGCTGTCCATGTCCCCGTTCCTGTCCCTGTTCGTGCCGGTGTTTCTGTTCCTGCTGTTGCTGACCATCGGCTTCAGCATGCGCGAACGCAATATCGGTGTGCTGATGATGTGGATCGGCACTTTGGGTATCTTCGGCCTCACCTGCTGGAAGATCCTCGAGAAACTGCCGACATAAACCTCTACACTCGGCCAATCGTTTGACCTGAGGTAGATTTGCCAGTGCCTGCCCTTCTGCGTTACCTGTTCCTGCTGCTGTTGCTGTCCATCACTCCGGTACAGGCGGCGGGCCTGCCGAGCCTGTTGGGCAGCAGTGCGCCCGCCCAACCGGAGGCCACTGAGCCACTGGGTAAGTCACTGGACGAGGTAATCAAGAACCTCGAGAACGACCAGCAACGGGCCAAGCTGCTGGCCGACCTGAAAAAACTGCGCGACGCCACCAAGCAATCACAACCCAGTGTGGAACAGGGCGTGCTTGGCCTGATCGGCGGCGCCTTGCATGACTTTGAAAAGCAGTTCAGCGGTGACGCCAGCCCGTTCTACCGCTGGGCCGGGGAAATCGAGCAGGCCCAGGCCGAATTGACCGAACTGATGGTGCCCGTGCACCAGTGGCCGGCCATCCTGTTCGGCTTTGCCGCCGTGATCGCTGTATGGAGCCTGCTGGCCTACGCCTTCAACTGGGTCGGGCACCGGATACGCCTGCGCTTTGGCCTGAGCGAAGAGCTGCCACAACACCCACGCACCTGGGACCTGGTGCGCTTTGCCTTGCGCAAGCTCGGCCCGTGGCTGGTAGCGCTGGTGTTCACCGTGTACCTGAGCTTCGTGCTGCCGCCGTCGCTGGGCAAGTCGCTGGCCATGGTGCTGGCCTACGCGCTGGTGGTCGGTACCTGCTTCTCGGCCATCTGCGTCATCGCCTTTTCGCTGCTTGACGGCCCGCACCGCCACCGTGCCCTGCATATCCTGCGGCACCAGGCGTTCCGCCCGCTATGGCTGATCGGCAGCTTCGCTGCATTTGGCGAGGCGATGAGCGACCCACGCATGCTGGTAGCCCTGGGCACCCACCTGGCACACGCCCTTGCGACCCTGGCCAACGTGATTGCCGCGCTGTGCACCGGGTTGTTCATCCTGCGCTTCCGCCGCCCGATCGCCCACCTGATCCGCAACCAGCCGCTGTCACGGCGCCTGACCCGGCGCACGCTCAGCGACACCATCGAGATCCTCGGCAGCTTCTGGTTCATCCCGGCGCTGATCCTGGTGGCCATCTCGCTGTTCGCCACCTTCGTCTCTGCCGGCGACACCAGCACCGCCCTGCGCCAGTCGCTGATGTGCACCGTGCTGGTGGTGGTGTGCATGGTGCTCAACGGCCTGGTACGCCGCCACGCCGCCAACCCCAAGCGCGCCAGCAAGCGCCAGGCAGTGTACGCCGAGCGCCTGCGCAACTTCGGCTACCTGCTGGTGCACCTGTTCATCTGGCTGCTGTTCATCGAACTGGGCCTGCGCGTGTGGGGCCTGTCGATGATCAGTTTCGCCGAGGGCGACGGCCACGATATCAGCGTGCGCCTGCTGGGCCTGGCCGGCACGCTGATCGTCGCCTGGCTGGTGTGGATCCTCGCCGACACCGCCGTGCACCACGCCTTGGTGCGCTCGCGCCGGGGCCTGGCCAACGCCCGCGCGCAAACCATGATGCCGTTGATCCGCAACGTGATGTTCGTGGTCATTTTCATCATTGCGGTGATCGTTGCCCTGGCCAACATGGGCATGAACGTCACCCCACTGCTGGCCGGTGCCGGTGTGATCGGCCTGGCCATCGGCTTTGGCGCGCAGTCGCTGGTGGCCGACCTGATCACCGGGCTGTTCATCATCATCGAGGACTCGCTGGCGATCGACGACTATGTGGATGTCGGCGGCCACCTGGGCACGGTGGAGGGGCTGACCATTCGTACCGTGCGCCTGCGCGATATCGACGGCATCGTGCACACCATTCCGTTCAGCGAGATCAAGAGCATCAAGAACTACTCGCGCGAGTTTGGCTACGCGATCTTCCGCGTTGCGATTCCGCACAGCATGAACATCGACCAGGCCATCACGCTGATCCGCGAAGTCGGGCAGAAGCTGCGCAACGACCCTCTGATGCGGCGCAACATCTGGTCACCGCTGGAGCTGCAGGGTGTGGAAAGCTTCGAGTCAGGGTCGGCGATCTTGCGGGCCCGGTTCAAGACCGCGCCGATCAAACAGTGGGAAGTGTCGCGGGCGTTCAACCTGGCGTTGAAGCGGCAGCTGGACGAGGCCGGGCTGGATCTGGCGACGCCGCGGTTGTCGGTGCAGGTGGTGACGGCTGGGGGTGGGGGCATGACAGAAAGCAACACAGCGTCGAATTAGGGCCGCTTTGCGCCCCATCGCGACACAAGGCCGCTCCTACAGGGTTACGCGATCCTTGTAGGAGCGGCCTTGTGTCGCGATGGGGCGCAAAGCGGCCCCAGGATCCATGATCAACCCGCCTGGGCACGAATGCGAATGGCATCATGCCGCCAATACTCCAGGTCACAGTCGATCAGGTGCCCATGCTGGTCACTGTTGACCCGGGTAATGTGCAACCCCGGGCTACCCGCCGACACCTTCAGCGCACTGGCCGCCTCCACCGGCAACGCGGTCGGCAAAATTTCGAAGCACACCTGCCCATACTCGATGCCATACACCCGCCCGTAGATCTCGGTCAGCGACTGCGCCAAGTCCTGCTCGAGAATGTCCGGGAAGTAGCTCGGGTTGAGGTAGTGCTCGGCATACAGCACCGCCCGCCCATCAATGCGCCGCAACCGGCAGATCCGCACCACGCTCGACAACGCCGGCAACTGCAGGCGCGCGCAGATGGCCGCCGAGGCCGGCTGCAGCCGCGCCGACAGCAGTTCGGTACTGGCCTCACGGCCCTGGTCACGCACCATGGCATGGAAATGGCTGCGCTCGATCAGGTCGTAGGTCAGCCGTTGCGGCGCAACAAACCAGCCACGCCGTTCTTCGCGGTAGATCAGGCCCTGGGCCTCCAGCTGCACCAGCGCCTCGCGCAGGGTAATGCGTGTGGTGTCGAACACTTCGCTGAGCCGGCGCTCGGCCGGCAGCTTGCCGCCCGGCGCCAACAGGCCGTGCTCGATCTGCTCCTGCAGGGCATGGCAGATGGCTGTTACCGCACGCGGTGGCGTCGACTGCATCAAAAGGTTACCTATCTGGACTAGTCCAGCCCCATCACAGGGCATGTGGAGAATAGTGCAAGCCTAGGCAGGGCTAATGAACATCCTGTGACAAAGGCTTGCCCAGCTATTGCCAGAAACGCGCCAAGCCAGCAGAACCGGGGCGATCGCGTGGTCTACGCTGTAGCTTCAGGGCTGCAAGCGGCCCTTCCCTACATCAAACTGTCACGCAAGCGGCCTACCTTGGCTCAAGGTTTGCTGACCTAGACCAAAGGTGCCAGTCAACCGCTCGCAACGGCTTTCCATAACTACGATCGCAAAGGCACCCACCCCAAGGAGCTTCGGATGAAAAAGTTCTTCATGGCGTCACTGCTCGGTTCGGCTATCGCGTTGTGTACCACGGCCATGGCCGCCGGCACCGACCTCAAGGCCCTGGAAGACGCCGCCAAGAAGGAAGGCACCGTCAACAGCGTGGGCATGCCCGACGCCTGGGCCAACTGGAAAGGCACCTGGGAAGACCTGGCCAGCAAATATGGCCTCAAGCACAGCGACACCGACATGAGCTCGGCCCAGGAGCTGGCCAAGTTCGAGGCCGAGAAGGACAACGCCAGCGCCGACATCGGTGACGTGGGTGCCGCCTTCGGCCCGATCGCCGTGACCAAGGGTGTCAGCCAGCCGTACAAACCCAGCACCTGGGACCAGGTACCGGAATGGGCCAAGGACAAGGACGGCCACTGGGCGCTGGCCTATACCGGCACCATCGCCTTCATCATCAACAAAGACCTGGTCAAGGAAGGCGAACGCCCGAAAACCTGGCATGACCTGGAAAAAGGCAAGTACAAGGTCGCCATCGGTGACGTAGGCACCGCGGCCCAGGCCGCCAACGGCGTGCTGGCTGCGGCAATTGCCTACAAGGGTGACGAGAGCAACATCGAACCGGGCCTGCAGCTGTTCACCAAGCTGGCCCAACAGAAACGCCTGTCGCTGGCCAACCCGACCATCCAGACCCTGGAAAAGGGCGAGGTTGAAGTGGGCGTGGTCTGGGACTTCAACGGCCTGAGCTACCGCGAGCAGATCGACCCCAAGCGTTTTGAAGTACTGATCCCGTCGGATGGCTCGGTGATTTCCGGCTATACCACAGTCATCAACAAGTACGCCAAGCACCCCAACGCGGCCAAGCTGACCCGCGAATACATCTTCAGCGATGCCGGGCAGATCAACCTGGCCAAGGGGCACGCGCGGCCAATTCGTGCCGAGCACCTGAAACTGCCAGCGGATGTGCAGGCCAAGCTGCTGCCGAACGAGCAGTACGGGGCGGCGCAACCGATCAAGAATGCCGAGGCCTGGGAAGCAACCTCCAAGGCACTGCCGCAGAAGTGGCAGGAGCAGGTGATTATCGAGATGGAATAACGGGCTAGCATCTTTAGCGCCTGGACTGGCCTCATCGCCGGCAAGCCAGCTCCCACAGGATCGCCACAGGACTCAAGCCATGTGGGGTCCCTGTGGGAGCTGGCTTGCCGGCGATGAAGGCAACGCGGTTTATGACTGGAGCCACCATGCAACACAACGTCATCCTGGTCCTGCTCGACGGCCTCAACTACCAGGTCGCCCACCACGCCATGGGCCACCTGCACGCCTATGTCGAGGCCGACCGCGCCGCACTGTACCGCGTGGAATGCGAACTGCCGTCGCTGTCGCGGCCGCTGTACGAATGCATCCTCACCGGTGTACCGCCCATCGACAGCGGCATCGTGCACAACAACGTCAACCGCCTGTCCAACCAGCGCAGCGTGTTCCACTACGCCCGCGAGGCCAACCTGGGCACTGCGGCGGCGGCGTATCACTGGATGAGCGAGCTGTACAACCGCTCGCCCTTCGACCCGCAACGTGACCGCCACACCCACGCGCCCAAGCTGCCGATCCAGCACGGGCTGTTCTACTGGGACGACCGCTACCCCGACTCGCACCTGCTGGCCGACGGCGAATACCTGCGCCGCCGCCATGCACCGAACTTTTTGCTGGTTCACCCGATGAGCATCGACGACGTCGGCCATCGCCACGGCCTGGACAGCAGCCAGTACCGCAACGCCGCGCGCAGCGTCGATATCCTGCTGGCCGACTACCTGCCGGGCTGGCTCGAAGAGGGCTACCAGGTACTGGTCACTGCCGACCATGGCATGAACAACGACCGCTCGCACAACGGCCTGCTGGCCGAAGAACGCGAAGTCCCGCTGTTCGTGTTTGGCGACGCCTTCAGCCTGGACCCTGCGGCCAAGCCGCTGCAGACCGAGCTGTGCGGGACCATCTGCGAACTGCTGGGCGCCGCGCACGACAAGACGGTGTGCCGGGAGCTGCTCAAGTGAACCGTGGCCGATACCTGGCCCTGCTCTGCCTGCTGCCGTTCGCCGTGTTCTTCGTCATCTTCCAGGTCGCGCCGCTGGCCTGGGTGGCAATCAACAGCCTGCAATCGGAAGCCGGCTGGGGCGTGGCCAACTTCAGCAAGGTGTTCGCCTCGAAGTTCTACCTGCAGGCGCTGCAACGCAGCCTGGAGATCAGCTTCTGGTCGAGCCTGTTCGGCATCGTCATTGCCACCCTGGGCGCCTATTCGCTGCGCCAGGTCGACTCGAGGCTGCGCGACTTCGTCAGCGCCTTCGCCAACATGACCAGCAACTTCGCCGGGGTGCCGCTGGCCTTCGCCTTTATCATCCTGCTCGGTTTCAACGGCGCACTGACCCTGCTGCTGAAACAGGTCGGCCTGCTGGAAGACTTCAGCATCTACTCCAAAAGCGGTTTGATTCTGGTGTACACCTACTTCCAGATCCCGCTGGGCGTGTTGCTGCTGTACCCCGCCTTCGACGCCCTGCGCGAAGACTGGCGCGAGTCGGCTGCGCTGCTGGGCGCCAGCCACTGGCAGTTCTGGCGGCACATCGGCCTGCCGGTGCTGACCCCGGCCCTGCTCGGCACCTTCGTCATCCTGCTGGCCAACGCGCTGGGTGCCTATGCCACCGTGTACGCCTTGACCACCGGCAACTTCAACGTGCTGCCAATCCGCATCGCCGGCCTGGTGGCCGGTGACATCAGCCTCGACCCCAACCTGGCCAGTGCCCTGGCGATGGTGCTGGTAGGGCTGATGACACTGGTCACGGTGGTGCACCAATGGCTACTGAAACGGAGCTACCATGCGCGCTGACTCGCGTTCTGGCGGGTGGTACCACCGCGTCGTGGTCTACCTGCTGTTCCTGATCCTGCTGCTGCCGCTGGCCGGCACCCTGCTCTACTCGCTGGCCACCAGCTGGTCGGCGAGCCTGCTGCCCAGCGGCCTGACCTTCAAGTGGTACATCGCGCTGTGGAGCGAGCCGCGCTTCCTGGCAGCCTTCGGCCAGTCGCTGCTGGTGTGCGTGGGCGCACTGCTGCTGTCGGTGGTGCTGATCCTGCCGCTGCTGTTCGTGGTCCACTACCACTTCCCCAGGCTCGACGCGCTGATGAACATCCTGATCCTGCTGCCATTCGCGGTACCGCCGGTGGTGTCGTCGGTGGGGCTGCTGCAGTTGTACGGCAGCGGGCCAATGGCCATGGTCGGCACGCCGTGGATCCTGATCGGCTGCTACTTCACCATCGCCCTGCCGTTCATGTACCGGGCCATTACCAACAACCTGCAGGCCATCAACCTGCGCGACCTGATGGACGCCGCCCAGTTGCTCGGCGCCAGCACCTGGCAGGCCGCGTTGCTGGTGGTGCTGCCCAACCTGCGCAAGGGCCTGATGGTGGCGCTGCTGCTGTCGTTCTCGTTCCTGTTCGGCGAATTCGTGTTCGCCAACCTGCTGGTCGGCACGCGCTACGAGACCCTGCAGGTGTACCTGAACAACATGCGCAACAGCAGCGGCCACTTCAACAGCGCGCTGGTGATCTCGTACTTTGCCTTCGTGCTGGTACTGACCTGGGTTGCCAACCGCCTGAACAAGGACAAGTCCTGACATGAGCTTCGTCAGCGTACAGAAACTGCAAAAAAGCTACGCCGGCAGCCCGGTATTCGAAAACATCGACTGCCATATCGAACGCGGCGAGTTCATCACCCTGCTGGGCCCCTCCGGCTGCGGCAAGTCCACCCTGCTGCGCTGCATTGCCGGGCTGACCCCGGTGGACAGCGGGCAGATCCTGCTGGATGGCCAGGACATCGTGCCGCTGAGCCCGCAAAAGCGCGGCATCGGCATGGTGTTCCAGAGCTATGCGCTGTTCCCCAACATGACCGTGGAGCAAAACGTCGCCTTTGGCCTGCGCATGCAGAAGGTCAAGGCCGACGAGAGCCAGCAGCGGGTACGCGAGGCGCTGGAACTGGTAGAGCTGGGCACGTTTGCCGGCCGCTACCCGCACCAGTTGTCGGGCGGCCAGTGCCAGCGCGTAGCCCTGGCCCGTTCGCTGGTCACCCGCCCGCGCCTGCTGCTGCTCGACGAGCCGCTGTCGGCGCTGGATGCGCGCATCCGCAAGCACCTGCGCGAGCAGATACGTGCCATCCAGCGCGAGCTGGGGCTGACCACCATCTTCGTCACCCACGACCAGGAAGAAGCGCTGACCCTGTCCGACCGCATCTTCCTGATGAACCAGGGGCGCATCGTCCAGAGCGGCGATGCCGAAACCCTCTACACCGCGCCGGTGGACCTGTTTGCCGCCGGCTTCATTGGCAACTACAACCTGCTCGATGCCGACAGCGCCAGCCGCCTGCTGCAGCGCCCGGTGGCCAGCCGCCTGGCGATCCGCCCTGAATCGATTACCCTGGGCGTCAACGGCGAACGGGACGCCGAGGTACGCAGCCACAGCCTGCTGGGCAACGTGATCCGCTACCGGGTGCAGGTGCGCGAGGTGGAGCTGGTGGTCGATGTGCTCAACCGCTCCCCGGCCGACCTGCATGCCGATGGCCAACGGGTATCCTTGTCGATCGACCCCACGGCGCTGCGCGAAGTGGCCTAAGGAGATTCAATACGATGGCATTGGCAATTTTCGATCTGGACGAAACCCTGATCCACGGCGACTGCGCGTCGCTGTGGAGCGAGCAGATGGCCCGGCTGGGCTGGGTCGACGGCAACGAATTCCTGCGCCGCGACCATGAGCTGATGGCGGCGTACGGCAAGGGCCACCTGCAGATGGAGGACTACATGGCCTTCAGCCTGGAGCCGATTGCCGGGCGCACCCTGGAAGAGGTCGAGCATTTGGTAGCGCCGTGGGTTGAAGAGGTGATCGAGCCGATCATCTACGGCGACGCCTGCCGCTGCATTGCCGAGCACCGCAAGCGCGGTGACCGCATCCTGATCATTTCTGCTTCAGGCACGCACCTGGTGGGGCCGATTGCGGCGCGGCTGGGGGTGGATGAGTATCTGGGGATCGAGCTGGAAGCGGTGAACGGGGTGTATACCGGCAAGACCCACGGGGTACTGACCTACCGCGAGGGCAAGATTACCCGGTTGCTGGAGTGGCTGGACCAGGAGCAGGAGAACCTGGAGGGGGCGAGTTTCTATTCCGATTCGAGGAATGACCTGCCGTTGTTGTTGAAGGTGGATTACCCGTATGCGGTGAACCCGGATGCGGTGTTGCGTGAGCATGCCGAGAAGAATGGTTGGCCGGTTCTGAGTTGGTCCTGAGCTTTTTGCATTGGCTGTGCCGGCCTCTTCGGGGCGCCGAACCGCCGCGAAGAGGCCGGGCCTGCTTACACCAGGCTTGGGTCAATCACCATCACCAGCTTGCCCGACACCTGGTTGGTCTCCAGTTCGGCATACGCCGCCTGGGCAAACTCCACCGGGTAGGTATCGACCAGCTGCGGCGACAGCCGCCCTTCAGCAAACAGCGGCCACACCTGCTGCAGCAACTCGCGCAACAGTTCGGCCTTGAAGCTGTCATCGCGGTTACGCAATGTCGAGCCGGTAATCTCCAGGCGCTTGCCCAGCACCTGTGCCAGGTCCAGCTCGAACTTGCGCCCGCCCATCAGGCCGATGATCACCCAGCGCCCGTCACGGGCCAGCAGCTTGAGGTTGAGCTCGCCATAACTGGCCCCCACCGGGTCGAGGATCACGTCGAACGGCCCGAAGCCTTCCAGCGCGTCCAGGTTCTGGTTACGCACCACGCCACCAGCGGCCCCCAGCGCCTCGCAATAGGCCAGGCGGTCCGCCGAGCCAACGCTGACCCACACCGGGCTGCCAAACGCCTTGCACAGTTGAATGGCCGCCGAACCCACGCCGCTGGCCCCTGCGTGTACCAGCACCTTCTCGCCGGCCTTCACTGCACCGAGCTGGAAGATGTTCAGCCAGGCGGTGGCATACACCTCTGGCAGTGCCGCGGCTTCATGCAGGCTCAGGCCCTCGGGTACCGGCAGCACGTGGCGGGCATCGACCACCACTTCCTCGGCCATGGCGCCGCTGGCCAGCAGCGCACACACGCGGTCACCCACGCGCCAGTCGGCACCGGCACCCACCTCGGCAACCACCCCGGAACACTCCAGGCCCATGTACGGGCTGGCCCCTGGCGGTGGTGGGTACAAACCTTTCATCTGCAGCAGATCGGCGCGGTTCAGCCCCGCCGCAGCGACGCGAATGCGCACCTGGCCCGCGTCACAGGCCGGGCGCTCGGCCTCGACCCAGGCCACATGTCCGTCAACGCCTTGCAATGCCTTCACAGTGCCTCCATAGTTGAATCATATGACCGAGCCTGGGCAAGCACGTGCCCAGGCTTTTTGCAGTATGCGCCCGGCTCTCTTGGAACCGGCGAACGGAATAGACGGCCTACTATGCGTGATCAAATGCCCCCACGTAAAATCAGCATGAAGCATTTCCTCCCAAGCACCGCCCTGGCCCTGATGGTTGGCCTGGGTAGCCTTACGCTCGGCGGCAATGCGGCGGCCGCCAACAAATGGGACAGCCTGCAGCCGGACCGCGACGAGATCGTCGCCAGCCTCAACGTGGTGGAATTGCTCAAGCGCCATCATTACAGCAAGCCGCCTCTGGATGACGCCCGTTCGGTCATCATCTACGACAGCTACATCAAGCTGCTGGACCCGGCGCGCAGCTACTTCACCGCGGCCGACATTGCCGAGTTCGACAAATGGAAAACGCAATTCGACGATTTCCTCAAGAGCGGCAACCTCGACCCGGGCTTCACCATCTACAAACGCTACCTGGACCGCGTCAAGCAACGCCTGGACTTCGCCTTGGCCGAGCTGAACAAGGGCGTCGACAAGATCGACTTCACCACCAAGGAAACCTTGCTGATCGACCGCAAGGACGCACCGTGGCTGAAGAGCCAGGCCGAACTCGACGACCTGTGGCGCAAGCGCGTGAAAGACGAAGTGCTGCGCCAGAAGATCGCCGGCAAGGAACCCAAGCAGATCCAGGAAACCCTGACCAAGCGCTACAAGAACCAGCTGGCGCGCCTGGACCAGACCCGTGCCGAGGATATCTTCCAGGCCTACATCAACACCTTCGCCCAGTCCTACGACCCGCACACCAACTACCTGTCGCCGGACAACGCAGAAAACTTCGACATCAACATGAGCCTGTCGCTGGAAGGCATCGGCGCCGTGCTGCAAAGCGACAACGACCAGGTCAAGATCGTGCGCCTGGTGCCGGCAGGCCCGGCAGCCAAGACCAAGCAGGTGGCCCCGGCCGACAAGATCATCGGCGTGGCCCAGGGCAACAAGGAAATGGTCGACGTGGTCGGCTGGCGCCTGGACGAAGTGGTCAAGCTGATCCGAGGCCCGAAAGGCTCCGTGGTGCGCCTGGAGATCATCCCGGCCAGCAACGCGCCTAGCGACCAGACCAGCAAGATCGTCTCGATCACCCGAGAAGCGGTGAAGCTGGAAGAGCAGGCCGCGAAGAAGTCGGTACTCAAGCTCAAGCAGGACGGGCGTGACTACAAGCTGGGCATCATCGAGATCCCGGCCTTCTACCTCGACTTCAAGGCCTACCGCGCGGGCGACCCGGAGTACAAGAGCACCACGCGTGACGTGAAGAAACTGCTCACCGAACTGCAAAAAGAAAAAGTCGACGGCGTGGTCATCGACTTGCGCAACAACGGTGGCGGCTCGCTGCAGGAAGCCACCGAACTGACCAGCCTGTTCATCGAGAAAGGCCCGACCGTGCTGGTGCGTAACAGCGACGGCCGTGTCGACGTGCTGGAAGATGAAAACCCCGGCGCCTTCTACAAGGGCCCGCTGGCGTTGCTGGTCAACCGCTTGTCAGCCTCGGCTTCGGAGATTTTCGCCGGTGCCATGCAGGACTACCACCGCGCGCTGATCATCGGCGGCCAGACCTTCGGCAAAGGCACCGTGCAGACCATCCAGCCGCTTAACCATGGCGAGCTGAAGCTGACCCTGGCCAAGTTCTACCGGGTTTCCGGGCAGAGCACCCAGCACCAGGGCGTGTTGCCGGACATCGACTACCCGTCGATCATCGACACCAAGGAAATTGGCGAGAGCGCACTGCCAGAAGCCATGCCGTGGGACACCATTCGCCCGGTGGTCAAGCCGGCGGCCGACCCGTTCAAACCGTTCCTGGCCCAGCTCAAGGCGCAGCATGAAGCACGCAGCGACAAGGATGCCGAGTTCACCTACATCCGCGACCGCCTGGCCCTGACCCAGAAGTTGATGAACGAGAAAACCGTCAGCCTCAACGAGCAGGACCGCCGCGCCCGTCACGACGACATCGAGGCCAAGCAGTTGGCACTGGAAAACATCCGCCGCAAGGCCAAGGGTGAAGAGCCGCTGAAAGAGCTTAAGAAAGAAGACGAGGACGCGCTGCCGGTCGAGGATGAAAACACCAAGCCGGAAGACGACGCTTACCTGTCGGAGACCGGTCGCATCCTGATCGACTACCTCAGCGCCAGCACCAAGGTGGCCAAGAAGTAAGGCGTTGCGGCAATGATGGCAGATTAATGTGAAAACATTCATCGCGCTGTCGTGAAACATGGGGGCCGGGCATGCAGATGCCCGGCCTTTTCATTTTCAGGAATCCGTCATGACCGATTGCAGGTGGTGGAGGCCGGTGGCAAGGCTTGTGGGTTGATTTGCAGGGATGCGTTGCCTGTCATGGCCCTATCGCCGGCAAGCCAGCTCCCACAGGTATAGCGCAAGGTTCAGGCCCTGTGTGTGAACCTGTGGGAGATCACCCAGCCCTTCCGGGCTGCGCTGTCGCGCAGCAAACATGAGATGTATGGCTCCAGATCTGCGGTGGCGCTGACATTTTGA